>JBFKIN010000001.1:0-28372 GCA_041632255.1 Oceanococcus sp.
GATTCACGCTTCGAGGAACAAGGACTGAAGAATGTCCTGACCACGCGCCGCGCGCAATGGGACCATAACGGCAAACTGGCCAAGGCACTGCGCAATCGCAATGTGGTTCTGGGCTTCGTATTCAAGGATTTCGTCCCAGAAGGCGAGCCGGCCGGCAATGGCACGTTGCCGGAGCCGTTGGCGTTGCCGCGCGTAGCCCTGCCCTACATCGAAGCCACCGGACATACGGGAATCCTGGAACACCTGCTCCAACCCGGAGTAACGGCTGGCTTCGTGTCCAACCCCAGCATCGATGAGGACGGCGTGGTCAGACGCGCCCCGTTGCTGATGGCTTACGAGGGGAAGCTCTATCCCTCATTCTCCCTGGCATTGGCGCGCGCCGCTCTGGGCAGCGCCACGCTGGACCTGCGCTTCGCCGGAGATGAGGCGCATCCCAGTCCACGCTATTTCGAGGGCCTGGAACTCGGCGCACGGCTGGTGCCTCTGGATGAGCGGCTTAACGCATTGATTCCCTACCGCGGCCGCACGGGCAGCTTCCCCTACTTGTCTTTCGTCGATGTCCTGCACGGAAGAGCCCCCTTTGACGCGCTTTTCGACAAGGTCGTTTTGATCGGAACCACTGCGGCTGGCTTGCCGGATCTGCACACAAGCCCGGTCGGACCGCGTTTCGCCGGCGTCGAGATTCACGCCAACCTGCTACAGGGACTGCTTGAGGGCCGCATCCACGCCAGCCCGCTCTACCTGCGCGGTCTGGAGTCCCTGATGTTGATCGCCCTGGCCATCCTCGTCACGCTGCTTTCCGGTTTGCCACTGACTGCCGGAACCCTGGGCATGGCGGGCCTCGGCCTGGTGCTGCATTGGGCTAGCGTCACCGCCTGGACTGATCTCAGGCTTGATCTCCCTCTGGCCAGCTCCACGGTGCTGGCGGCAACGTTGTTTGCCATCCAGTTCCTGATCGTCTCCGCCCGTCAGGTCGTGCAGCGCAATGCGCTGGTTCGCGTCTTCGGGCAATACGTACCGAGGGACGTTGCACGCGAACTCAACCGCGACAGCGGCTCCCTCAGCCTCGATGGCGAAAGCCGCGACATGTCCGTGCTGTTCAGTGATGTCCGCGGCTTCACTGCGATTGCCGAAGGCCTGCAACCGCAGGAACTGACTCGTTTGATGAACGCCTTCCTGAGTCCGATCACCGAGGTGATTCACCGCCATCGCGGCACCATCGACAAATACATGGGCGATGCCGTCATGGCCTTCTGGGGGGCACCACTCCAGGACAGCCGGCATGCCCACCACGCGGTTTCAGCCGGGCTCAAGATGATCCGGGAACTCGAGGCTCTGCAACCGCAATTTCAGGCCCGCGGATGGCCCGAATTGAAGATCGGCATCGGCATCAATACCGGGAAAATGCATGTGGGCAACATGGGCTCGACCTTCCGAGTCGCCTATACCGTGCTCGGAGACGCGGTGAATCTCGGGTCACGGCTGGAAGGGCTGACCAAGAACTATGGCGTCCAGTTGATCGTCAGCGAGACAACCGCGACCCAAGCGCAGGCATTCAGCTACCGAGAGCTGGACATGGTGCGAGTCAAGGGCAAAGCGGAACCTGTGCGCATCTACGAACCCATCGCCTCCAGTCAATCACTGAGCAATCTGGAGCGAGAGTCACTGGACTCCTGGCACGCGGCGCTCACAGCCTATCGCGCACAGGACTGGACAACGGCAAGAAGGCGACTCGAGTCACTGCACGAGGCGGAGCCGGACCGGACCCTGTATGCCATCTACCTGCAACGCATCGACCAATTCGAAAAACGCCCGCCTCCGCACAATTGGGACGGGGTATTCGTCCATACCAGCAAGTAAGCGCCCGGGAGCGGCGCCGGCCCTAGTAAGGCAGCACCAGATCCAGTTCACGCGGCTGCAACTGGCCGCGCAGGGTCGACTTGGACTGCCCGGAAGGATCCAGATTGTCGTTCCAGCTCCGCCCCGACTGCAGGGATTGCGGCTCGCCCAGGCTTGCAAAATAGGCGCTGAAATCAAGCTCGGGCAGCAGGCTGGCCGCGGCCTGCTCAACCCGGGGCCTGACACCGGCGTCGCCGATCCGGCCTCGCTGGCCCCAGTCCACGATGTGCTGTTGTCCGGGCGCCGGCCGGTTGGCGACCGCGACATCACGCCGTATGTCGAAGGCGTAATCCATCATCAACTCTTCGAACAGCATGGCCAGATCCTCGTGGCGGGTACTGTAGCTGTAGTCATCGCTGGCGATATCGGGCGAAAAATGGGCGGTCACATCCGGCGGCTGCAGAGCCAGTTGTCCGTCGTCGGGTTCCTGGCCGAAGAAGTTGACCCGGGCCAGTTCGAACATCGTCTGTGACTGCAAGGGATAGCGGGCTTCAAGATTCTGTGAAGGCTGCTGCTGGGCGGCGGCGATCTGCTGGGCGGCGGCTTCGTAGTTCAGGGCCGGGTCAAGCCCGGGAATACGTACAGCGGGAAAGAAGTCCGCCGCATGCGCCAGTTCGTGAAACAGCAGGCGGCTGAGCGGGGCGATCAGATCCGCGAGCTCGCGCTCGGAATCGTCACTGAGGCTGTAGCCATACCAGGCATAGTCATTGTTCAGGACGTAACGGCTGATGATGTGAAAATTGAGCTGGGCGCCGAAGCCAGCGCGGTAATCCGGCTCCGGATCAATGCTGCGCTTTTCCTCCACGCTCAGCCACAGATTGGCCGGGTCAAGGTAGATCGCGCCCGTGCTGCGCCAGTAGAAAGAGGGGCGCACATCCGAACCGATAATCACCGCCGAGAGGCTGCGCGACAGCCGCAGGATTTCCGGCGGCAGCAGGGGCAGCAGCTCGGCGAAGCGCTGGGCCATCCAGTCGTGGGTGGTGGCGACACGCTCCATCAGCAGCGCGGCGTCCGGTGCATCCGACTCCATGCCGATCAAGGGCAGCTCGTCCAGGCTGCAGGAGCGCTGCGGGCCGAGGGCCCGCGCACACACCCGCAGCTTGTCCGCGTAAGGGGCCTCGGGCACCGCCGGATAGACCGGCTGGATCGGAGTACGCCCGGCGCCGCCACAGGCCGTCACGGCCAGCGCGACGAGGCCGGTGATCAGGCAAAGTCGCATGGGAATCTCGGTTAAGCTTTGCATCAGTATAAAGCTGCAAGTCCCGTGCCGATCACACCTGCCCTCTCCGTCCCGTTCCGTCCGCTCAGCAACGCGGATCTTTCCGACTACTATGCGCTGCGCTGGCGCGAACTGCGTCAGCCCTGGGGCCAGCCGCCAGACCCCACCGACGCGGAGGAGGAGGCGCGTAGCGACCATCTGGCGATGCGCGACCCCCAAAGCGGCGCACTGATCGCCTGTGGCAGGCTGCTGATCCTGCAGCCCGGACTGGCCCAAATCCGTTCCATGGCGGTTGCCAGGGAATTTCAGGGCCGCGGGCTCGGCCGGCAAATGTTGCTGGGACTGGAAGCGCTGGCCCGCGGTCGCGGCGTCGAGCGGGTCCGCCTCCACGCCCGGGAATCCGCGCTGGGCTTCTACACGGCCGCCGGCTATGCCGATGTCGGCCCGGGCCAGCTGCTGTTCGAGGCCATCCCTCACCGCTGGCTGGAGCGGCACCTGGACTGCCAGGATTTCTCCGGCTTCGGTCTGCAAAGACGGCCGGCCACCGTGACGGACGGCCAAACGGTCGCTGAACTGGTATTCCGCGTTCTGGGCGCCTATGGTCTGGCGCCGGAACGGGACGGCATTGACCGCGATCTGGAGGACCTCGAAGGCTTTTACGAGGGCGGCTTCTTCGACCTCCTTATCAACGAGAGCGGTCGCCTGTGTGGCACGGTGGCGGTCCGGCGCCTGGCACCGGAGCGCGGGGAACTCAGACGCATGTATCTGGACCCGGCCAACAAGGGCAACGGCCTCGGCCGCGCCTGTCTGGGTCATGCCCTGTCCTGGTCCCGCGCCCAGGGCATCCGCGAGCTGGAACTGGAAACCGCCTCGGTCCTGCACGAAGCACGGGCGCTCTATCGCTGGGCAGGCTTCCAGCCCATGAGCGGCCCCAATGAAGCCCGTCGCTGCGATCTACGCATGGTGCTTACAGACTTTTGATCCGCCGCTTGCGGAAATCGATGTCGGCCCGCTTGAGATTGCGCTTGAGCGCGATGCGCTGATTCTCGCCGACCAGCAGGCGCCGCTGCCAGCGGCGCTCCGCCGCGAGCGCCTGATCGGCATCCGCCTGCCAGGTTTCCTGCAGCAGCCCCTTGGCCGCCGCCACCGCATCCGGTGAGCGGCTCGCGATCTGGCGCAGCAGAGCCCGGGCGGCCTCCACCGGCTCATCGGCCAATTCCGTGACCAGATTCCAGGCCTGCGCCTGTGTGCCGGAAAACACCTCGGCCGTCATGACCAGACGCTTGGCCAGGTCCATGGGCACCAGCTCGCGCAGCGTGACCATGCCACTCATGTCCGGGATCAGGCCCCACTTGATCTCCATCACGGAAAACTCGGCCTCCGGCCGGCTGAAACGAAAATCCGCACCCAGCGCCAGTTGCATCCCGCCGCCGAAGCAGTGGCCATGGATGGCAGCCGCGACCGGCACCGGCAACGAGCGCCAGCCAATGCAGGCCTGCTGGAAGAGATTGGCGTCGCGGCTGCCCGGCTGCAGGAAAGCCTGTACGATCCGCCCCGGGGTGCCCCCGAAGGCCGCGAAGTCCAGTCCTGCGCAGAAGGACGCACCGTGGCCGCGAATGATCACGCCGCGCAGATCGGGCAGTGCCCTGAGCTGCTTCTGGGCATCGATCCAGGCCCGCAACATGGGCCAGTCGATCGCATTGCGCTTGTCAGGCCGGTTCAGGCTGACCAAGGCAATCTGCTCATCATCGATCTCGATGTCGATACGCTCACTCATCTGTCTTTTCCGTTGATGCCCGGCAGTTGAATCAACCGCCCGAGGCTTGGCATGTGGTGCTGTGATCGAGCTGGCCAGGGGGCCCAGAGACCCGAAGGCCCGGAGGCCCGGAGGCCCGGACCTATTGTTCTACCGGACGGCGTCCGGACAGGGCATGCGCCAGGGTGCCGCCATCGACGTATTCCAGCTCACCGCCCACAGGCACGCCGTGCGCGATGCGGCTCACCCTCAGGCCGGCGGCCCGAGCCAGTTCGGCGATGTAATGGGCAGTGGCCTCGCCTTCCACCGTGGGGTTGGTGGCCACGATCACTTCTTCTATGTCCTCGCTGCCCATGCGCTCGGCCAGCCGGGACAGGCCGAGTTCCTCCGGCCCGATCCCGTCCAGCGGCGACAGTCGTCCGAGCAGCACGAAATAGCGCCCCCGAAAATCAGTGTTCTGCTCCAGCGCCGCGACATCAGCCGGGCTTTCGACCACGCACAGCTGGGAGGGATCGCGCTTGTCCGAGGCGCAGATCGGACACTGCGGCCCGGCGCTGAACATGCGGCAGTCCTGACAATGGCGGATGTCGCTCAAACCCGCCTCGAGCGCGCGCGCGAGATCGCGGGCGCCATCCCGCTCGCGCTGCAGCAGGTGAAAAGCCATCCGCTGCGCCGTCTTCTGACCGACTCCGGGCAGGCAGCGCAGCGCCGCGATGAGCCCTTCCAGCGGCGGCGGGTAGATCACTGACCGAAGGGCAGGTTCATGCCCGGTGGCAGATTCAGCCCGCCGGTGAGTTCCGCCATCTTGTCTTTCTGAAGGCGTTCCAGCCGATGCGCCGCATCCGTGATGGCTGCGGCGATCAGGTCCTCCAGCAGGTCCTTGTCGTCCTTGAGAAGGTCCGGGTCCAGCTCGACCTTGCGACCTTCATGCTTGCCGTTCATGGTCACCTTGACCATGCCGCCGCCGGCCTCGCCGGTGGCTTCCAGCTGTGCGATCTCGGCCTGTGCGGCCTGCATCTTTTCCTGCATCTGCTGCGCCTGGCGCATCAGATTGCCAAGAGCCCCTTTCATGGCTTGTTCCTCACGGTGATGGCGCTGCGCGCCGCGACTAGTTCAGGGTCCGTTCCGCCGCCTCGTCCACGCTGATGCGCAGGGTGCCGGGCTGCATCTCGGCTTCGAAAAGTTCGACCATCTGGCGCACGCCAGGGTTCGCCAGAAAGCGTTCCTCCTGGCTGCGCGACTGCTCCTCCACGCTGGGCACCTCCGCCTCCACCTGCTCCAGGCGCAGGCGAAGGCCGCATTGCTGCTGCAAGGCCTCGCCCAGCGTCTGCTCCACCCGCGGCGTGCACAAGGCGCGTACTTCCGGAGCCACCCGCAGAACCAGCGTGCCGTCTTCCCGGCGCAGCTGACTGCAGGCCTCGGCCACCACCCGCACCGGCGCCGGCAGATCGAGGTGTTGCAGCAGACCGGACCAGTCCTCGGGCATGGCCTGCGCAGCCCGCTGGTCAGGCCGGCCTTCCCGGGCCGGGGCTGCGGCTGCTGGCGGGCCAGCCTGGCTCGCATGTCCCACCGGGTCCCGACCCTGATGGGGCGGCGTGGAGGCCGGCGCGCTGGCGGCGCCGGTGTCGGGCAGAAAAGCCAGGGTCCGCAGCACTGCCATCTCGAAGCCACTGCGCGGGTCCGGCGCCCAGTCGATGTCGCGCCGGGCATTCACGGCGATCTGGTAAAAAACCTGCAGGTCCTCGGGCGCGAAACGCTCGGCCAGTGGGCCAAGATCAGCCTGCTCCACCGCATCCCAGGCCTGCGGCACCTGCTGGCCCACCGCAAGGCGCTGCCAAAGCCGCGCCAGCTCTTCCAGGACCTCGACAAAATCCAGACCCTGTTCTTCTATCGTGTCGATGGCTTGCCAGGCGGTCCCGGCATCATTGTCCGCCACGGCGCCTACGATGCTTAACAGGTCGCGCCGCTCGATGCTGCCGAGCATCTGCGCAACCCCCTCCCCGGTCACCGCACCGGCACCGAACGCGATGGCCTGATCCAGCAGGCTCAGGCCATCTCTCAGGCTGCCGTCGGCGGCGCGGGCCAGTCGTGCCAGACCTTCATCATCGGCCTCGATTTTCTCCTGCGCGAGGATGTAACGCATGCGTGCGGCGATATCCTCGGCACTGATGCGCTTGAGATGAAATTGCAGGCAGCGCGACAGAATCGTGATCGGCAGCTTCTGAGGGTCGGTGGTGGCGAACAGGAACTGCACATGGGGCGGAGGCTCTTCCAGGGTCTTCAGCAACGCATTGAAGGAGCTCTTGGACAGCATGTGCACCTCGTCGATGAGGTAGACCTTGCAGCGGCCACTGGCGGGCGCATACGGCACGTTGTCCAGCAATTCGCGGGTGTCATCCACCTTGGTGCGGGAAGCGGCATCCACCTCGATCAGATCGACGAAGCGCCCCTGTTCGATCGCCTGGCAGGCGCTGCAGCTGCCGCAGGGGCTGGCACTGACTCCCTGCTCGCAATTGAGACAACTCGCAATAATGCGGGCCAGCGTGGTCTTGCCCACCCCGCGCGTGCCGGAAAACAGCAGGGCCTGATGCAGTCGGCCCTGCGTCAGCGCGTTTTCCAGCGCCGTGCGCACGTGGGTCTGACCAACCAGCTGGGAAAAATTGCGCGGCCGCCAGGTGCGCGCGAGGGCCTGATAACTCATCCGCGCATGTTAACCCACGATGCGGGCGCAATCGACGGACAGCGAATACACGCCGGCACTGCCGATGCCCTGAATGTTGGGAGGTGTACCGCACCAGCCACATCCCGGCGCCCAGACCGTCTGCTACCGTTGCTCCCTTCCGGGCCTGGCGGGGTTGACAGGGGCCTGCCGCGGGAGGACCGGCGCGGTCCACCATGGTGCCCGCAGCAGCATGGAAAAGCGCTGCGGGGGCGCGGATTGTAGCAGCTTCGGCGGCAGCCGCAGTGCAAGCAACCGCCGATTCCGATTAGGATCAGCCCCATTGAAGGGAAATCCGGGAATCATGAATCGTCAAACCATACTGATCACTGGCGCCAGCGCCGGCCTCGGGCGCGGCATGGCGCGTGAATTCGCGCGCAGTGGCCGCAGTCTCGCGCTGTGCGCACGACGCACTGACGCGCTGGAGGAACTGCGCCAGGAACTGCTGGCCAGCCAGCCTGCGCTGAAAATCTCGATCAAGGCCCTGGATGTCAACGATTACCCCGCGGTTTTCGCCGCATTCCGCGAATTCCAGCAGGAATTCGGGCGTCTGGATCGCATCATCGTCAATGCGGGCATTGGCAAGGGTGTGAAAATCGGCACCGGCGGTTTCAAGGCCAATCTGCAGACCGCGCAGACGAATTTCTGCGCCGCCCTCGCCCAGTGCGAAGCCGCGATGGAGATTTTTCGCGAGCAGAACGACGGTCATCTGGTCACCGTGTCCTCCATGAGCGCCTTTCGTGGCGCCCGCGGGACCATGAGTACCTATGCCGCCACGAAAGCGGGTCTGGCCAGTCTCAGCGAGGGCATCCGGCTGGACGTGATGGGCACTCCCATCAAGGTCACCACCCTTTACCCGGGCTACATCCTGACCGACATCAATCGCGAGATCGCCAACGCGCCCTTCCGGGTGGATGAGGTCACCGGCTGCCGCGCGATGGTCAAGGCTATCGAGGCCGAACCCCATGAGGCCTGCGTTCCACGCTGGCCCTGGTCGGCACTGCGCCCGGCCCTGGCGGCAGCCTCCCTACCCATGCTCAAGCGCATGATGTGATGGGCGCAGGCAGGCCCTGACCAGCCCATGGACTCGCGCGAGCAGATCGGCGCCTTTCGTCGCCAGCTGGCCGGCCAGTTCCACTGGCTGCGCTTCGAGCCAGCCCTGGAAAACGACTTCCGCCAGTATCATTTCCGCCGACTGAGCGGCTTCATGCGCCTCGGCCAGTACCTCGGCGCCGGTCTTTACGCCATGTTCGCGCTGGCCCAGCTGGCGGTCGTGGAATCTCCCGATATCGCCAGCGCGAACACGGCTTTTCGCGGGGTGATCGTGCTGTCCATGCTCAGCATGGCCTGGATGATCGGCCGGGTGCCGCATCACCGACTGCAACCCATGATGGCGGGCAATTACGTGGTGTTCGCCGTTTGCCTGGCCGGCATCGCCGTGGTGTCGAACAGCTATGGCGAGTCCTATCGCTACGAAGGCATCCTGTTCGCGGTGTTTCACTGCGCCCTGTTCGGCTGCCTGCTGTTCCGGCACAACCTGTTCACCTGCACCGCCATGTTCGCGCTCTACGTCACCCTCTGCGCCAGCATGGGGATACCCGGCGATGATCTGATCTACCAGTCGTTCTTTATCGCCATGGCCATCGTTCTGGCCAGCTTCAGCCGCTACCAGGTGGAATTTGGTGAGCGTGACGGCTTCCTGCGCCGGCGCATCATGTCGATTTCGGCCAACTTCGATGAGCTCACCGGCCTGTCCAGCCGCGCCGCGTTCGACCGTTTCCTGCGCCAGCATCTGCGCCAGAACGCCAGCGGCGCACGGCGCCAGAAAGCCCTGGTGATGTTCGATCTCGATCACTTCAAGCAACTCAATGACAGCCGCGGCCACGACACGGGAGACAAGTGTCTCCAGCTGGTCGCGGAGATCCTGAAGCAGGGCGTCGAAGGCGATGACCGGGCCGCCGCCCGCTGGGGCGGCGACGAACTGATCGCGGTCATGCCCGCGGATTGCGAAGAGGAACTGCGCCAGCGGCTGGAAGGCATCCGTCAGGAAGTCAGCGACCTGCACATGGACAATCCCGGCTCACCTCTCAAGCAGATGAGCATCAGCATCGGCGCGGCGATCATATCGCCCGAGCGGCGCCTCAACGAATCGGTCATCTTCCGAAGCGCCGACGAAGCCCTTTACGCCGCCAAGGAAGGCGGTCGCAACCGTGTCGTGATCCAGCCTGCTCTGGCAGAGCCGGCGCCCGCCATGGCGACGATCTGAGTCCATGACCGAAATGTCTGCCCTGATGCCCGGCGCCCGCCCCGTCCTCAGCCGACGGACGCCCTATCAGAGGATCACCATCGCGGAACATCCCCGCTATGGCCACCAGCTGTACATCGACGATGATCTGCAGATCTCCAGCGTCGATCATGCCTATGGCGCCGCCATGGTCGCGCCGCTCATCGCGGCGCAGCCGCTGGAGCAGGTGATGATTCTCGGCGGAGGCGACGGCGGAGTGCTGGCCGAACTGCTGCGCCTGGCCGACGAGGCCAACGCGCCGCTGGAGCGCGCGCTGATGGTGGACATCGATGCGGAAGTCGTGGACCTGTGCCAGCATTACCTGCCGGGCATCTGCGGCGACGCTTTTGACGACCCGCGCAGCGAACTGGTCATCGGCGACGCACTGGCGGAACTGGAGCAGGCCGAGGAGCTGGACGCCATCGTCTATGACCTGACCCTGGAGCCTTTTCGCGAAAACATTTCCCGCGAGACCTTCGTCGAAGAGACCATTGATGCGATGGCAAGCAGCCTGCGCCCTGGTGGGATCATCAGCATGCAATGTTGCGGAGTCGGCGCCACAACCGATGGCGAGCCTGCGCGTCATCGTGCGTTGCTGAACGCGGTGCGCGAAGCCGCTGACCAGCACTTCGAGGATCTGATCGAGCAGCAGGTGGTGATTCCCTCTTACGAAGGCCTGTGGACCTTCCTCGCCGCCCGCAAAGCGGAATCCCGATGAAACGGCGCAATGCACCGCTTCGAGCACCTCACGGCCGGGCTTCGCCCCAGTAGTTGTACGTCATCGGCCGGGGGCCGGGCAGGTACATGCTTTCCAGGCTGTCGATGGACAGGCCGGCCTCGGCGAGAAGCTCGGGAATCGGCCGGTCCAGGTTGCAACCGCCGGCCAGCGGCCGCCACCAGGGATTCAGCCGGGCCTGCCAGCGGCGCACGCTGGCGTCCGGCGCCAGTCCGTGCTCACAGAAGAGCAGGCGGCCCTGCGGCCTGAGTACCCGGCGCATTTCCCGCAGCGCTGCCACCGGGTCGGCAATCGTGCACAGGGTGTAGGTGCAGACCACGGTATCGAAGCTGCAGTCCGGCGCCGGGATCTCTTCCGCGGGCAGGGCTAGCAGCTTCACATCCAGGCCCGCCTGACGCATGCGCTTCTCGGCCAGCCGGTGCATCTGCGCCGCAGGATCAAGCCCCCACAGCTCCTCCACCTGATCGTGGCGGTAATGGCGCAGATTCAGGCCGGTTCCCATACCGACCTCCAGGATGCGACCCCGCGCCCGGGGCACCAGCTTGGCGCGCTGGCGGTGCACAGGCTTCAGACCACAGGCGAGGTCTATCAGGTAGGGCAGCAGATACCTGTCATACAGGCTCATGGCCGCTTCCGAAGAGAAGAAAGGCCGCCAAGGTGCCCGCTCTCAGGCGGTCCCGCCGCAGGCGAGATTGGCCGGAATGGCCTCATCCATCATCTTGGGATTCGGCAGATTCAGCTGGTTCATGATCTGGGCATACTCCTCCGCAGACTTGCCGGCCAGACGGGGGTTGTGTCGTTTTTCCTCACCGATGCTGGATACGGTCTGCCCGCGATAGTCGTGCCCCGGATACACCAGGGTCGTGTCGGGCAGCGTGAACAGCCGGTTGACGATGGAATCATAGGATTTGTAAGGGTCGCCGCCCTGAAAATCGGTACGGCCGGATCCGCGGATCAGGAGCACATCACCGGTGAACACCGCTTCGTCCCGGCCCAGCACGAAACTGAAGGATTCGTTGGTGTGACCCGGCGTGAAGAGCGCCCTGAGGGTGATGCCGTCGACCTGAATCAGATCGCCATCACGCACGGTTTCCGACACGCACTCCGCCTTGGTGAATTCGCCCATGACCGTGACACAGCCGGTTTCCGAGCGCAGTTGCCCCAGCGCGGTGACGTGATCGGCGTGGGTGTGCGTATCCAACGCACGCACCAACCGGAGATCAAGCTCCCGGATCAGCTTGAGGTAATCGGGTGTCTTGCTCTTGACCGGATCGATGATCAAGGCCTCACGTCCTGCCTGACTCGCGATCAGATAGGTATAGGTGAACGACTCGGCATCGAACATCTGTCGAAAGATCACGATAAGCCTCCTGCGGCCGTCATCCGACCCGAGCGTCCGGCGCGGGACGATCCAGCACCCGGTTCTCGATCAGGTCCATGAGCCGATATCCCGCCAGCATCGTCACCACGAAGCCGACAATCGGCAGAGCACCGGTGACCAGCCCTGCCACGGCCGGCCCGGGGCACAGCCCGGCCAGCCCCCAGCCCAGACCGAACAGACTGGACCCGATCACCAGTCGGCTGTCCACGTCCGAGGCGCTCGGCAGGTGAAAACGACCGTCCAGCAGAGGTTGCGGACGCCTGAGAATGAGCCGGAAGCCCGGCACGGTCAGGGCCAGCGCCCCACCCATGACAAGCATCAGCGAGGGGTCCCACTGCCCGGCAACATCCAGAAAACTCAGGACCTTCGCCGGATCCATCATCTGCGAGATGGCCAGGCCGCCACCGAACAGCAGACCCGCAATCAAAGCCACGACGAGATTCATGCTCAGACTCCCAGCAAGTGACGGCTGATAAAAACAGTCAGACCCGCCACCCCCATGAAGATGGCCGTGGCTGCAATGGAGCGCGGTGTCATGCGTCCGATGCCGCAGACGCCGTGCCCCGAGGTGCAACCGCGCGCGAGCCGGGTACCCAGACCAACGATGAATCCGGCCGTCAGCATCAAAGGCGTGCTGGTCTCAAGGTGCAGATTCAGGCCGGCCTCGCTGAAAAGACCGTAGAGGGCCGCGCCGCCCAGCAGACCCACCACAAAAACCAGGCGCCACAGTCGATCAGCCCCCCGGACATGGAAGAGATTGCCGACGATGCCACTGATGCCGGCGATACGGCCATTGAAGGCCAGCATCAGCAGTGCGGACAGCCCGATCATCAGCCCGCCTATCAGGGCGGGAACAGGCGTGAATTCAGTTGCCGTGTACATGAAATGAAGGATCCTCCTGCGCTATCGGTCCGGTCAGTCCCTGGACCCGTGACCCGGGGATCAGCATGAGCCCGATCATCATAAAACACAAGATACTAAATTAGCTTGTTCTTAACTTACAATCAAACCCTTCTGAGCGCCTGCCGCGAAATGCGCCGCGTGGAACCGACCGCACTGTGCCGGCAGTGTTGCCAGCGCCTCCAGAACGCGGTCCGGTGCATCGATTGTTCAACGGCGCAATGGCCGCGGGGGCAGTCAACCTGCGGATGGAAACGTGGCGGGTCCGTTGACCATTCATTCACGCCCCTGCCCCCGAAAATGCGGATCGCGCTCTCGACAGCAGAGGCGCCCAAAGCAAAAAGCCCTGAAGTCACTGGGACTCAGGGCTTTTTGGTCCGGCTCAGGGAGCCAGAGATGGTGCCGACGATGAGACTCGAACTCATACGGGTTTCCCCACCACCCCCTCAAGATGGCGTGTCTACCAATTCCACCACGTCGGCGAAAAACGGCCGCGCTCAGGCGGCTGCATTTTACTCGGACGGCAGCGCGGGCGTCTCGTCCTTTGCCGGCTGAATCGCTGGCATGCTCTGCTCCACCGGCGCGGCCTGTGACTCGATCAGGCTCTGACGTGCGCCGGTGCCTCGGGCGACCATGATCGCCAGAATCAGGCTGACCACCATGAAAGCAGTCGCCAGCGCGGCCGTGCTCCGGCTGAGAAAGGTCGCCGCGCCGCGCGAGCCGAATACGGTGCCGGACGCGCCGCTGCCAAATGCCGCGCCCGCATCGGCACCCTTGCCATGCTGAATCAGGATCAGGCCGATCAGGCTCACCGCCAGGACAACCTGGACCACCACGAAGACTGTATACATAGTTCCTAAATCATTGTCTCAAGCGGCATTCTGTGCGGCGCGACAGATCGCGAGGAAAGCCTCGGACTCCAGCGCGGCGCCGCCAATCAGACCACCGTCGATGTCCTGCTGGGCGAAGAGTTCCGCGGCGTTGTCCGCTTTTACGCTGCCGCCGTACAGGATGCGAAGTGAATCCGCAATTTTAGCATCCTTTGCCGCCACTGCGCCACGCAAAACCGCGTGGACCTGCTGAGCCTGCTCCGGACTGGCAGTGCGGCCAGTGCCGATGGCCCAGACCGGTTCGTAGGCGACGACCGCATTGGCCAGCGCCGCCACGCCACATCGCTCGATCACGGCGGCAAGCTGGCCGAGCACCACGGCTTCCGTTTCGCCATCTTCGCGCTGCGCCAGCGTCTCGCCGACGCACAGGATCGGCACCAGACCGGCGGCCTGCGCGCGCTCCACTTTCTGAGCCACGGTTTCGTCCGACTCGCCCAGCAAGCCGCGCCGCTCGGAATGACCGACGATCACGTAGCGGCAGTCAAAATCCGTCAGCATCCTGGCGCTGACCTCGCCGGTGTAGGCGCCGCTGTCCGGCCAGGCACTGAGATTCTGCGCTCCCAGGGCGACCGGACTGCCTGCCAGCGCCTGCTGCACCTGCGCCAGATACACGAAAGGCGGGCAGACAGCGACGTCGACATCGGCCGTCGCACCGGCCGCCACCTCGCGCGCCAGCTCGGCCGCCTGGACCAGACTGCCGTGCATTTTCCAGTTGCCGGCCACGAAATAGCGTCTTTGCGTCATCAAGCTTCCCCGGTGAGTTCTTCGACTGTCGCGGCCAATTGTCTGACGACCGCATCAATCTGACCAGCATCACGGCCTTCGGCCATCACGCGGATGAGTGGTTCGGTGCCGGACGGCCGCAGCAGAATGCGCCCTGCCCCGCCCAGTTCCGCCTCGGCGCGTTGCACGGCGCGCGTGACGGCCTCGTCAGCCACCAGCTCCGCGGCATCCCTGCCGGCGGGCAGGCGCACATTGATCATCTGCTGCGGGGTCTTGCTCACGCCTTCCAGCAGGTCGCGCAGGGCCAGACCTGTCCGGGTCATCTCGGCCAGCACCTGCAGCGCGGCGACAGTGCCATCGCCTGTCGTGCCGCGGTCCAGACAGATGATATGCCCCGAGGATTCGCCACCCAGGTTTGAGCCGTGCTGCTGCATCATCTCCAGCACGTAGCGGTCGCCGACCGCAGCCCGCAGAAAGCGGATACCGGCCTCCTCGAGGGCTGTCGCCACTCCCAGATTGCTCATCTGGGTGCCGACCACCGGGCCGCTCAGACGCTGCCGGGCCTGGCGCGAACGGGCGATGATGTAGAGGATTTCGTCACCGTCGACGACCTGACCTTCGGCATCTACGAGGATGCAGCGATCGGCGTCACCATCCAGCGCCATGCCCAGATCGGCAGCGGCCTCGACCACTGCCTGCTGCAGGGCCTGCGGCTGGGTCGAGCCGACCTTCGCATTGATGTTGATGCCGTCCGGCGCACATCCGATGACCTGGACATCCGCGCCCAGTTCGCGCAACACCGGCGGCGCCACATGATAGGCCGCACCATGGGCGCAGTCGATGACGATGCGCAGCGCTCGGAGACTCTTGCCGCGAAAGGTGGACTTGCAGTACTCGATGTAGCGACCGGCGGCATCATCCACCCGTCGGGCCCGGCCGAAATCCGCTGGCGCCACGCAGGCCATGGACGCTTCAAGTGCATCCTCAACTTCGGCCTCCAGCGCATCGGACAGCTTGTAGCCATCGCCACCGAACAGCTTGATGCCGTTGTCGTGGAAAGGGTTGTGCGAGGCGCTGATCACCACACCGGCCTGCGCCCGGAAGGTTTGTGCCAGATAGGCGACGGCCGGAGTCGGCATCGGACCGAGCAACAGGGCGTCCACGCCGCTGGCGGAAAGGCCCGACTCCAGTGCCGATTCCAGCATATAGCCGGAGAGTCGGGTGTCCTTGCCAATCACGACCTTGGGCCGGGAGGTGTGCCGCCGCAGGGTCTGGCCAAGGGCCATGCCCAGCCGCATCACGAATTCGGGCGTCATCGGCGCCTCACCGACCCGTCCCCGCACGCCGTCGGTCCCAAAATACTTGCGTTTCGTCACTCTGCCGTCCTTATCGCCTGCCACAAATGCAGGGCAGCGGCCGTTTCGGCCACATCGTGCACGCGGAGTATCGCAGCCCCGGACTGCGCGGCCAACAGGGCCGTCTGCACGCTGGGCGCCACCCGCTGTTCCAGCGGCAGGCCACCGTAAAGCTTGTCAAACAGGGACTTGCGCGAAACCCCCAGCAGCAGCGGGCCGAACTCTCCAACCAGCCTGGGCAAGGCCTTGAGCAGGCTGAGATTGTGCGCGAGCGACTTGCCGAACCCGATGCCGGGGTCAACCACGATGCGCTGCGCTTCGATGCCGGCGTTGCGGGCCGCCTGCAGGCGCTCGCGAAGAAAGGCCGACACTTCCTCCACCACATCCTCGTAATGCGGGTTCGACTGCATGCTGCGGGGCTGGCCCTGCATGTGCATCAAGACCACAGCGACCGAAGGGTGGGCCGCCGCCAACGCCAGGGCCCCGGGCGCCTGCAGGGCATTCACATCATTGATCATGCCCGCGCCTGCGGCGACCGCTGCCGCCATCACCTCGGGCTTGCTGCTGTCGATGGAGACCGGGATATCCAACTCTGCAGCGAGTGTCTCGATGACCGGAATCACCCGGGCCAGTTCCACATCCAGCGGGACAGCCTGGGCCCCGGGACGGGTGGATTCACCGCCGACGTCAATGATGTCCGCTCCCGCGGCCCGCATACGCCGGGCCTGCGCCAGCGCCGCGGCCGGCTCCAGGAACCGGCCACCGTCGGAAAAGGAATCCGGCGTGACATTGAGGATGCCCATCAGGCATGGGCGATCCAGCGGCAGCAGGTGGCCGGCGCAGCGCAGCGCGGTGCTCACACCGTCCACGAGAGGCGGGAAAACGGTTTCTTACTGGCTGCCGCTGTCTGCGGTCTGCTCGGAGCGCCCCGCCGCTTCCTGGACCATGGCCTTCAGTTCCCCGGAGTTGAACAGGTCCAGAGTGATGTCGCAGCCGCCGATCAGTTCACCATTGATGTAGAGCTGCGGAAAGGTCGGCCAGTTCGCGTACTGAGGAAGGGACTGATAGATCTCCTGGTCCTCGTAGATGTTGACGTAGGCGAACGGGGCGCCGCACTCGGCCAGCGCCTGGGAGGCGCGCGCCGAGAATCCGCATTGCGGGAAATCCGGGCTTCCTTTCATGAAAATAATGACCGGATTGTCTTGAATCGCCTTGCGGATTCGGTCCATTGCGTCCATCAGTTCTCCTCCTGGAAACGCTGTAGCAGGCAGTTGCCTGCCCTGAAGGGCGCGGGATTATAGCGGAATGGCGACAGATTGATAGTTTGCCCCGGCAATCCGCGGTCCAGCGCCCCACAAGCCCGTCAGCCGCGCTGTACGCGGTGCTGAGCGGGAGAGAAATCTACTGACAGAGCATAAGACTCTTGATACCCTGATGAGTTC
The DNA here is from genome assembly GCA_041632255.1 of Oceanococcus sp. Classification (GTDB taxonomy): domain Bacteria; phylum Pseudomonadota; class Gammaproteobacteria; order Nevskiales; family Oceanococcaceae; genus Oceanococcus. The sequence continues at coordinate 17,305 of JBFKIN010000001.1, forward strand.
TACTCCACTTCTCCTTTTTGCCCCCAAGCACAAGGATTGTCATCATGGCCTTTACGCTTCCCGAGCTGCCCTACGCACGCGATGCCTTGGAACCCCACATGTCCAAGGAAACCCTGGATTTTCATTACGGCAAGCATCACCAGACTTACGTCGACAAGGCCAACGGCCTGGTGTCCGGCACGGAAAACGAAAACAAGAGCCTGGAGGACCTGATCCGGACTGCCTCCGGCCCGTTGTTCAATAATGTGGCCCAGATCTGGAACCACAGCTTCTTCTGGAACTGTCTTGCGCCCAATGCCTCTGGCCCGAACGCAACCGTGAGCGCCGCCCTGACCGAGGCTTTTGGCTCGGTTGACGCTTTCAAGGAAAAATTCACCGCCTCGGCCGTGAACAATTTCGGCTCCGGCTGGACCTGGCTGGTCCGCACCGCCGACGGCAAGCTGGACATCGTCAATACCTCCAACGCCGGCAACCCGATGACCGACGGTCACACCCCGTTGTTGACCGTGGACGTCTGGGAGCACGCCTACTACATCGACTATCGCAACGCTCGGCCGAAATTCCTCGAGGCTTTCTGGGCCCTTTGCAACTGGGATTTCGTCGCTCAGAACCTGGGCTAGACAGCCCCGCGCGCGATTGCTGAAACAGGTTCGCCCGGGCGACCGGGCGAACTTTTTTTTTTGCCATGAATACACGCCATTTCCTGTCCCTGTTCGACTTCAGCGCGACCGAACTCGAAGCCCTGATCACGCGCGCCATCGACGAGAAGCAGGCCTTCAAGGCCGGCCGGGCCGGCGCTCCTTTGACGGGCAGGACCCTGGCCATGATCTTCGAGAAGAGCTCGACACGAACCCGGGTTGCCTTTGAGACCGGCATGAACCAGCTGGGCGGCCATGCCCTGTTCCTGAGCTCTCGCGATACCCAGCTCGGCCGCGGCGAACCGGTGGCGGACACTGCCCGGGTGCTGTCCCGCATGGTCGACATCGTCATGATCCGCAACGACTCCCTGGCTGATCAGCAGGCCTTTGCCGCGGCCAGCGCGGTGCCGGTCATCAACGGATTGAGCGAACTGAACCATCCCTGCCAGCTGCTGGCTGACGTGATGACCTATGTCGAGCATCGCGGCAGCATCGCGGGGCGCACCGTGGCCTGGATCGGCGATGGCAACAACATGTGCCATTCCTTCATCGCTGCAGCCCGCCAGTTCGACTTCGAATTGCGCATTGCCTGCCCGACTGGCTACGCACCCAACGCGGGCTGGCTGGAACGCGGCAGCGACAAGGTCAGTGTGACCCCCGACCCCCGGGCAGCCGCTGAAAAGGCCGACCTCGTGGTGACCGACGTCTGGGCCAGCATGGGCCAGGAAGAGGATCAGGCGGTGCGCGCCCGGGCTTTCGCCGATTATCAGGTGGATGCCGCGATGATGGCGCTGGCCCAGCCGGACGCCCTGTTCATGCACTGTCTGCCTGCCCACCGCGGTGAGGAAGTCAGCGCCGAGGTGATCGACGGGCCGCAAAGCGTGGTCTGGGACGAGGCCGAGAACCGCCTGCACGCCCAGAAAGCGCTGATCCTGACGCTCCTGAACAAGTAGAAATCCATGGCCTGGACCGACCGGCCAGCCAATCCCAACTCACGCGAACGATGCCCCCTAAAATATCCCCGCCACTGAAAACCATCGCCATGAACGTGAGCCTGGCCCTGCGCGAGGATATCGGGCCGGGCGATGCCAGCGCCGCGCTGATCCCCGCCGGCTCAACGGTCACGGCCACCCTGATCTCCCGCGAATCGGCGGTGCTCTGCGGCCAGCCCTGGCTGGATGAGACCTTTCGCCAGCTGGACCCCGCGGTCGAGGTCCGGTGGCTGGTCGAGGAAGGGACCTATGTGGCGCCGAACAAGCCCTTGTGCGAGATTCGCGGCCCAGCCGCCGCCGTACTGACCGGCGAGCGCACCGCGCTCAATTTTGTCCAGCTCTTCTCGGGCGTCGCTACCGCCACCCGCCGCTACGTGGAGCGCGTCAAGGGGACCAATGCGCGCATCCTGGATACGCGCAAGACCCTGCCCGGCCTGCGTTCAGGGCAGAAGTACGCAGTGGCCTGTGGCGGCGGACAGCCACACCGCATGGGACTGTATGACGCCGTGATGATCAAGGAGAACCACATCCAGGTTGCCGGCTCGATCAGCACCGCGGTGCAGCGCATTCGCGAGAGCGGCCAGAACAAGCTGCCGATCATCGTCGAGGCCGAAGATCTGCACCAGGCGGAGGAGGCCCTGAACCTGTCGGTGGATGTGTTGCTGCTCGACAACTTTCCGACCCACCTGCTGGCCAAGGCGGTCAACCTGGGCAGGGCCCAGCGACGCTACAACCGGGGGCATACGCTGCTGGAGGCCTCCGGCGGCATCAGCCTGGAGAATGTGCGCGAAATTGCCGATACCGGAGTGGACCGCATTTCCATCGGCGGCCTGACCAAGAACGTCAACGCCACAGACCTCTCGCTGCGCATCCATCCCGACTGAGCCCACGCCTGAAACCCGGCTCATCCGCACGTCCATGGCGCCTGCTGGCGCGACCTCGGGCCGCGGAGGCAGCCCCGGGGAACACTGCAAGACGCTAGGCGCCGCCCCCGCGCAGGGCCCTCAGGGCGGCAAAACCCTGGGCCAGGTCATCCAGCAGATCGGCCGGCGCTTCAAGCCCGGCGTGAAAGCGCAGGTAGGTGGCCTCGTCGCTCCAGTCCCCGTATTGACGCTGGGACAGGCTGAAAGGCAGGCACAGGCTTTCGTAGCCCCCCCAGGAATAGCCCAGGCCAAACAGGTTCAGATTGTCGATCAGCGCCGCCAGTTCGCGTTCGGACAGGCTTTCCAGCTCCACTGAAAACAGGCCATTTGCGCCGCTGAAATCGCGCTGCCACAACGCATGCTGCGGATCCTGCGGCCAGCTGGGATCCAGAATCCGCCGCACTTCAGGCTGCTCGCCGAGCCAGGACTTGAGCGCCCGGGCGTTGTCCGCGTGCTGACGCAGGCGCAGGTCCAGGCTACGGAGGCCACGCAGGGCCAGCCAGGCCTCGTCGGCGCTGACGCAATAGCCCAGCGCCTGCGCATCCCTGCGTAACCCGGGCAGCACGTCATCCCGGCACAGCGCCACGCCCAGCATCAGGTCGGCATGCCCGCCCAGGTATTTCGTGCCGGCCTGAATGTCGACGGCCGCGCCGTGTTCCAGCACCGAGCAATGCAATGGCGTGGCCCAGGTGTTGTCGACCACGACCGGCACGTCCCGTTGGCTGGCGGCGCTGCAGATGGCAGGCAGATCCTGCAGATCCATGCTCAGTGAACCCGGTGATTCGCAGAAGATCAGTCGGGTCGAATCGCCGATCAGATTCCCGATACCAGCGCCGACCGCCGGATCGAAATAGCGGACGGAAACGCCCAGACGCTCCAACTGCTGCTCGCACAAGCCGCGGGTCGGGCCATAGACGCAGTCCGCCACCAGCAGTTCGTCGCCGGCGCGCACGAAATGCAGGATCACACCGGCAATGGCCGCCAGGCCGGAAGGAAAAAACACACAGCCCTGCGCGCCGGACAGAGCCAGCAGCGCCTCCGCCAGGGCCGCATGGGTGGGCGTCCCAAAGCGGCCATAGTAGAACTCGTCGAACGGCCGCGCGCTGGCACGGCGCAGGTGGGCGAGATCATCGAACAGCACGGTCGAGGCCCGCACCAGCGGCGGATTGACCGCCCCACGATTGCGTGTGGGATCATTGCCGGCGTGGCGCAATCTCGTCGCCGGATCCATCGTCTTCTTGCTCATGGGAAAACTCTGACAGCATGGCCCTGCCCTGGCTAGACCCCCTGATTCTCGGACTTGTCGATGCCTGGTACGCGGCGGTACCCCGACTGCGCCCCGATCCCGAACTCCTGCAGCAGGCGCGCATCCTGTCACATCGTGGCGAGCGCGACGCACCGGGCGTCATCGAGAACAGCTTTGCTGCCTTCGACCCGTTGCCCGGCCGGGTTTTCGGCCTGGAATGCGACGTGCGCTTCTCCCGCGACGGCGAACCGATGGTGTTTCATGATGCCGACCTGTACCGCATATTCGGCTGCCGTGAGCGCCTTTGCGATCTGGACAGCCGCGACCTGCGCGAGCGCTTTCCGAAAATCCCACGCCTGCGCGAACTGGTGGAACGTTATGGCGGCCAACTGCACCTGGCCATCGAGTTCAAGCAGGAGCCAAGACCGGACCCACAGGCCCGGCTGAGAGCCGTCTGCGAAGCCCTGGAGCCTCTGACGCCCGGACAGGACTTTCACCTGATGTCACTGGACCGCGACACCCTGGACTGGCTGCACTCCGCCTTTCCTGACTGTCTGACAGCCATCGCCCGCAGCAATGTGGACGAGATGGGCCGTTACGCCCAGGCACGGGGCTGTGCGGGCATGACCGGTCATTACGCCCTGCTGCACCGGGCCCGCAATATCCCGCACCTGCAGCAAGGCCGCTGGGTGGGTATCGGTTTCCCCGAATCACGCAATGCGCTGCGCTACGCCCTGCATCAGGGCGCCACCTGGCTGTTCAGCAATCAGGCACTGGCGCTCCAGGCCCTGCTGGACCGGGAGAAAAGCCGAAGCAGTGCCTGACTGACGATATCCGGCTGCTCCATCGGCAGGCCGTGGCGCGTATCCGGCACCACCTGCAGTTCGCCATCAGGCAGCAGCGCCAGGCTCTCCTGCACATCCTGCAGTCGAAAATAGTCCTGTTCCGCCGCCATCACCAGCACCGGGCAACAGATGCGGGAAAGCTGCGCCCGCACATCCCAGCCTGACAGCGCCGCGAGCACATGGCCGTATACGGTCGGATCATTATCGGCGTAACGTGGCAGCATCCTTTCAACCAGGTCCGGGCGGGCCGGAAACAGGCGCTGCGTCAGCATTTCCGCCATCTTCTGCATCCCCAGCACGCGGCTCAGCACATGCCGCATCAAGAACTGCCAGTGGTCATGCAGCCGCTGAGGCACGAAGCTGGGCACGCTGTTGATGATGCCCAGGCTGGCCCAGCGTTCGGGCTCCTCCACGGCAAGCTGATACGCCACGGCCCCACCCATGGAATAACCGACCAGATGGGCCCCGGTCACACCAAGCGATTGCAGCAGGGTCCGCATGTCGGCAGCCATTTCGGAAGGCCCGAAACCTTCCTCCGGCCGGCCGGAGCGCCCGAAGCCCAGCAGGTCCGGCCGGATCACCCGGTAGCCAGCCGCCAGCAGCGCGGGCAGCTGGAATTCCCAGTCCCTGCCACTGTTACCCAGACCGTGCAGCAGCAGCACCGGTTCACCCCGGCCTTCGTCCTCGTAGTGCAGCGTGACGCCGCGGACCAGAAGCCCCGGCATCAGAGCAGGTCCCGGGCCATCGCGCTCACAGGTCGCACAGGCAGTGGGCGTAGACCCCGCGGGGATCCGACCAGCGTCGCACGAGCAGGTCGAACTGCCGGTTCCAGTTTTCCAGGCGACCGAGCAGGCCCTGCGGCAGCCACGCACCGAGGAAAGAAAAACGCTGCAGCAGCTGAATCCGGAAATCGACCGGCGGCGACACAGGCTCGATTTCGTAGTCCTTGAGGCCCGCCAGTTCCGCTGCGGTGGCGACCGCCGCGTCGAAATCGCCGATCGCATCGATCAGACCGTGCTCAAGCGCGGCACCGCCGGTCCAGACCTGGCCCTGGGCCACCGCATCCACCGCCTCCACAGACAGGGCCCGCGCCTCGGCCACCCGGGTGATGAACTCGCGATAGTCCTTTTCCACCAGCAGCTGTATTCCCTGCTTGGCAGTGGGTGACAGGGCGCGCAGCGGACTGAGTCCGCCCGACCAGCGGGTGGTGCCGACCCCGTCGGTGTGTATGCCCAGCTTGTCCAGGGTCTGATCGAAGGTCGGCACCAGACCAAAGACCCCGATCGAGCCGGTGATTGTCGTGTCATGGGCCAGAATGCGGTTGGCGTTCATCGACACCCAGTAACCGCCCGACGCGGCGACACTGGCCATCGAGACCACCACCGGCCGACCGCTGTCGCGATAACGGGCCACCGCACGACGGATCTGCTCGGAAGCGAAGACGCTGCCTCCGGGCGAATCCACCCGCAGCACGAGGGCGGCCGAGCGCTCGTTGGCCGTGGCGTCATCAATCAGACGGCGCAGGGTTTCGCCGCCCGCCAGACCCGGCGCGCTGTCACCGTTCACGATCTCGCCCTGGATCACCACGGTGGACACCAGCTTGGGCGCGGTGCCGCCGCCAGCGCCGGCTGCCTTCTCGGCCACCCGGGTTTCGCGGTCTATGGCGCGCAGATAGCGACGATGGTCAATCTGACGGAAGCTGCCATGATCCTTGTCCATACCCACCAGTTCACCGGCCTGCGCACGCACGGCGTGCAGCGGCAGGGCGTCATCCACCAATCCGGCAGCCACCGCCAACTTGGCCGGATCGCCCTGACTGGCGGCCAGACGCTCGGCAAACTCGTCGCTGTAAGCCTGCAGCGCATCGATGCTCAGCCCGCGGGCATCTGCCACCTGCGTGCGCCAGCCCTGCCACAAGCCATCCAGCCAGGCCTGCGCATTGTCGCGCGCAGAGGCGGACATGGAGTCGCGCGTGAACGGCTCGACCGCCGACTTGAATTCCCCGACCCGGAAGACATTGACGGTCACGCCCAGCTTGTCGAGCGCCTCACTGAAATACAGCGGATAGTTTTCGAAACCGGGGAAGAACACCATGCCCATCGGATCGATAAAGATGCGATCCGCCTGGGCTGCGAGAAAATACTCGGTCTGCCCCATGTCCGGTGCCCAGGCATAGACCGGCTTGCCGCTGGTCTTGAAGCGGGAAATGGCCGCAGCCAGCTCCTCCAGCTGCGCCTGGCCCGAGGAGAAGCCGGTATCCAGCTTCAGGAACAGCAGTTTGATCCGGCGATCCTGGGCGGCCGCGTCGATGGCGTCCAGCATGTCATTGAGCACGGTCGCAGTCGGTTCATCGCCCAGCAACTGCTCCGCGACGCGCTCGCGCGGATCGGCATCGTCCTGATCGACGACCTGGCCGAGCGGCACGAGCACCATCGCGATGCCATCGTCGACCTTGATCGGCGGGCCACCCTTCCAGGCCAGATAGAGGGTACCGGCCAGGAAGAGCAGGAAGACCAGGAACACCAGACGGCGCAGAAAGTCGAAGACGGTGCCGATCGCCGCGAAGACGCGGCGCAGCAGAGATTTGTGTTCAGCCATGGAATGTGACGGTCAGCGATTCATGTCAGTGTAAGCGGCCTGTCGCCGCGATGCCCAGTTGGGCCGCAAACTGCGGCAAATGATCAATTATTTTTCGCTATTTTGATATAGATAGCTATTGGCTTGAGCTATAGCCTTGCGCCCCTTACACTGGCGCGCCGCTGAACTCGACTCAGCACTTTTCACCCACCTCAGACCCATAGGAGTCAAGCGAATGAGCGTACTTGTCGGACGCCCCGCCCCGGATTTCACTGCGGCCGCCGTCCTCGCCGATGGCAGCATCACCGAACAGTTCAAGCTGTCGGATTACAAGGGCAAATATGTTGTTCTGTTTTTCTATCCGCTGGATTTCACCTTCGTCTGCCCGTCTGAGATCATTGCCCATAATCGCCGTGTCGCCGCTTTCGAAGAGCGCGGCGTGCAGGTGATCGGAGTCTCCATCGACTCCCAGTTCAGCCACTACGCCTGGCGCAATACCCCGGTCGACAAGGGAGGCATCGGCCCGGTGAAGTTCCCGCTGGTGGCCGACGTGAACCACGAAATCGTCACCAGCTACGGCATCGCTCATCCGGAAGCCGGCGTAGCCATGCGCGCCTCCTTCCTGATCGACCGTGACGGCGTGGTGCAGCACCAGGTCGTGAACAACCTGCCGCTGGGTCGCGAAGTCGACGAAATGCTGCGTCTGGTCGATGCCCTGCAGTTCACCGAAGAGCACGGTGAAGTCTGCCCGGCGGGCTGGCAGAAGGGTCAGTCAGGCATGAAGCCGACCACCGAAGGTGTGGCCGAATATCTGGCCGCCAACGCCGAACAGCTGTAATACTCCCGGGAGTACCGGCGGCGATGCCCGGCGCATCGCCGCCACTTCCCACAGCACGACAGGAATCTTCATGAGCGACGTGCAGCATCACCGACTGATCATTCTTGGCTCCGGCCCCGCCGGCTATACCGCCGCGGTCTACGCCGCCCGCGCCAACCTGAAGCCGGCCCTGATCACAGGACTGGAACAGGGCGGCCAGCTGACCACGACCACCGACGTGGACAACTGGCCCGGAGATGTCGAAGGCCTTCAGGGCCCTGATCTCATGGTCCGCATGCAGAAGCACGCGGAACGCTTTGATACACAAATCATTTTTGACCACATCAACAAGACCGACCTGAGCGGCAGGCCGATCCGCCTGGAAGGCGATTCCGGCAGTTACAGCTGCGACGCCCTGATCATCGCCACCGGCGCTTCGGCGCGCTACCTCGGCCTGGAATCCGAGGAGGCCTTCAAGGGCAAGGGCGTCTCCGCCTGCGCCACCTGCGACGGTTTCTTCTACCGCAACAAGCCGGTGGCCGTCATCGGCGGCGGCAATACGGCGGTGGAGGAAGCGCTCTACCTCGCCAATATCGCCTCGCATGTCGACATGGTTCACCGGCGCGACCAGTTCCGGGCGGAGAAAATTCTCATCGACAAGCTGATGGCGCGTGTGGAGGAAGGCAAGATCCGCCTCCACCTGTTCAACGAACTCGACGAGGTCCTGGGCGACGACATGGGCGTGACCGGCGCCCGCATCCGCGACAATCGCAGCGGCGAGACCCGCGATCTGGACGTACATGGGGTCTTCATCGCCATTGGCCATTCGCCCAACACCAGCATCTTTGACGGCCAGCTGGACATGAACGGCGGCTACATCCGGGTCAAGAGCGGCCTGGACGGCGACGCCACGGCGACCTCGGCGCCCGGCGTGTTCGCGGCCGGCGATGTGATGGACCACGTCTACCGACAGGCCATCACCTCGGCTGGCGCGGGCTGCATGGCGGCGCTTGATGCCGAGCGCTATCTGGACAAGCTGGACGACTGAGCCATGGACGTGAGGGGGCTCTGAATATGCTCGACACCGTCATCGGCTGGTATCGGGAGCCGCTGTTCTTCTGGTTCCCGGTCATGGGCACTCTGGTCAGCATGGTGGCGTTCATGCTGTTCGCCCTGCCCCTGACCTGGATCGCGGCGACCGACCCGGCCTGGGCGCGTCGCTACCGTATCCAGAGCCGCAAGGCCCGTCCGGGCGTGTTCTGGCCATCGGTGCGGTGCTGGCTGATCAACAACCTGTGGATGTTTGGTGCCGTCATCCTGTCCTGGCCGTTGTTGCGCCACAGCGGCGTGCACACGGGTCCGCTTCCCTCCGGCTGGGTGATCGCCGGTTCGGTGCTGCTGTTCATCTACCTGGATGACCTTCTGTATTACGGGTTCCACCGGCTCATGCACAGGCGCTGGTGGTTCAAGCGGGTACACGGCTGGCACCACCGGATCTACACGCCCTGGGCGATCACCGGCAACTACATGCATCCCTTCGAGTACGTCGCCACCGGCACCATCGCCCTGGCCGGACCGCTGTTGCTGGGCTCGCATGTGGTGGTGCTGTACATCTGGGCCGCCTTCCGCCAGTGGGAGGCTTCCGAAGGTCATTGCGGGTACGCTTTTCCCTGGTCGCCGACCCGCTTCCTGCCTCTGTCCGACAGCGCCTTGCACCATGACTTTCATCACAGCAAGGTGAAGGGCAACTACGCCGGCTTCCTGGCCTGGACAGACAAGGCCTTCGGCACGACAGTCAAGGGCTACGCCGAATCCGTGGCTGCCTTTCAGTCGCGCGCCGCCGGGCGCTGAGGCGGCTGCCGCCGAACCGGCAATCATCTGTGGAAGACTAACTGGCGCGGAATTGCTGCCCGGCTTGACGGCAGATCCTCAACGGAAGGCGGGCGTCACCAGCTCATTCCGTTGCAGGGCTGATCAGTCAAGAATCTCCCGCGCGATAATTTCCTTCATGATCTCGGAGGTACCAGCCAGAATGCGGTGAATCCGCTCGTCCTGGTACATGCGGCAGATCGGGTACTCGTCCATGTATCCGGCGCCGCCGTGGAGTTGCACCCCCAGATCGACCATGCGCCCGGCGATTTCCGAGGTCAGCAGCTTCGCCCGTGAGGCATCCACCGGGCTGAGCTTGCCCTGGTTGTGCACGTCGACCAGGCGATCGACATAGACCTGGGCCATATCCATCTCGGCGTCCATTTCCGCCAGCTTGAAGCGGGTGTTCTGGAACTTGGAGATGGGCTTTCCGAAGGCCTTGCGTTCACGCACGAACTCCCGGGTGACACGAAAAGCCTCCCGCGCCCCTGCCAGATTGCCGACCGCGGCGATCAGGCGCTCCTCGGCCAGGCCCTGCATCAGGTGGTAGAAGCCCGCATGTGCCTGGCCCAGCAGGTTCTCCTTGGGCACGGCCACGTCACGAAAAAACAGCTCCGCCGTATCCTGCGATTTCATGCCCATCTTTTTCAGATTGCGACCACGCTCGAAGCCCTCCATGCCCCGCTCCACGATGAACAGGCTGACCGCGTGGGACACTTCCGGGTTAGTCCGGGCGGCGACGATGAAGACATCGCCATTGATACCGTTGGAGATATAGGTCTTGGAGCCATTGAGCAGCCAGTAATCGCCCTTGTCCTCGGCCCGCGTCTTCATGCCGGCCAGATCGGAGCCGGCGTCAGGCTCGGTCATGGCGATGCCCAGAATCTTTTCTCCGCTGATGAAAGCCGGCAGCAGACGCTGCTTCTGCTCGTCATTGCCAAAATGCTCGAAGTAAGGAGCGACCAGTCGGCTGTGCAGGGTGATGAAGAATCCCGGGTCGCCATGCGCTGCGTTTTCCTCGATCAGAATCTGTTCGTAGCGGAAATCCTTGAGCCCCAGACCGCCATATTTCTCGTCCGCCCACATGCACAGATAGCCCATCTCTCCGGCTTTGAGAAAAGCTTCCCTGTCGACGATCCCGGCTTCGCGCCAGGCTTCGGC
>JBFKIN010000002.1:0-28233 GCA_041632255.1 Oceanococcus sp.
TGGCGAAACATCGGCCCCGCGTACCAGAAGCGTTGCTGCTGATTGTGCAGCAATCCATGGTCGATTCCGGCGCGCACACAGCCCGCCGTGCCTTCCGGCCGCAGGCTCATCGAGGTCTTTTCGCGGTCCAGGAAGGTGAACATCTCCTTGGCGACGATGTCCGTAGTCTCGCCCACAGAGCGACTGAACAACTCGGTGGCCTCCATCAGAGGCAGATGGATGGATCTGTAGGCGTACTGATCCATCACGCGGCTGGCGTGGTCGAGCACGCCGCGCCACCAGACGGCATCGTCCGGCAGTATGTCGTTGAAGCCCCGCAGGGCGCGTACCCGCTGGCTCAATTCATCCTCCGCAGGGTCGGCCGAGCTTCTGCCGGACCAGATCTTCCAGACCGATGACCAGTTCCTCGTTCTTCAGCTTGTGCTGAATCTTGCCGTCGACAAAAACACTGTTCGGGTGGCCGCCGGTCACGCCGATGTGGGCCTCGCGGGCTTCGCCCGGGCCGTTGACCACGCAGCCGATCACGGCCACATCCAGGGATTCGGAGATGTCCTCGAAGCGCGCTTCCAGTTCATTCACCGTCTTGATCACGTCGAAGTTCTGCCGTGAGCAGGAGGGACAGGCAATCAGATTGATCCCGCGCGAACGCAGGTGCAGGGCCTTGAGCATGTCCCAGCCGACCTTGACCTCTTCCACCGGATCCGCGGCCAGGGACACCCGGATCGTGTCGCCGATACCCTCGGCCAGCAGCAGTCCCAGCCCGATGGAAGACTTCACCGAACCGGACCGCAGGCCACCGGCTTCGGTGATGCCGAGATGCAGCGGCTGCTCGATCTGCGCCGCAAGCTTGCGGTAGGCGAACACGGTCATGAAGACTTCAGAGGCCTTCAGGGAAATCTTGAAATCCTGAAAATCGTGCCGCTCGAGAATGTCGATGTGGCGCCAGGCCGATTCGACCAGCGCGTCAGCATTCGGCTCGCCGTACTTTTCCTGCAGGTCTTTTTCCAGAGACCCGGCATTGACCCCGACGCGGATCGGCACGCCATGATGCCGGGCGCAGGCGATCACCTCGGCGACCTTGCGCTCGCTGCCGATGTTGCCCGGGTTGATGCGCAGGCAGTCCGCGCCCTGCTCTGCCGCCGCGAGCGCGACCTTGTAGTTGAAGTGGATATCGGCCACCAGCGGCACTGTGACCCGTTTGCGAATGCGGCCAAAGGACTCGGCAGCCTCCAGCGTGGGCACGGACACCCGAACGATATCGGCACCGGCTTTCTGCAACGCCTGGATCTGGGCGACGGTGGCGTCGACGTCACGCGTCTCGGTATTGGTCATGCTCTGTACCGCAATGGGCGCATCGCCGCCCACAGGCACATTGCCAACCATGATCTGCCGCGATCGGCGGCGCTTTATCTGGTGCTGAGCCTTCATCCTTCCACCTTGCCATCGCCCAGGATGCGAAAACGGGCGCGCAGATCGGGCTGGATCACCGACTTGATGTCCAGCGGTTCGTCGTCAAGCCAGATGCGCACCAGATCGGCCCGGCCCAGCCGGACTTCGAACGGCGGCGTCCCCTGCACCTCGCGCTCGGCGCCCCGGGACAGCAGTTTGTAAACGAGCTGCTCGCCGCTACGGTCGCTGATTTCGGTCCAGGACTCGCCCTCGGATATCCGGATACGCAGCCGCGGTGTGCTGTCCTGCGCCGAAGGCGCCGGGGACACCACCGGCTCTGCTGCGGCCGCCGGAGCCGCTGCTTCCTGCTGTGCCGTCGCCTGGTCGGACTTCGGTGCGGACGGCGCCTGCAGCGGCACGCTGCCGGCTGGCTGTGCAGTCGCCGGCACCTCCGCCTGCCGTTGCTCTATCACTGGCGACGCCGGACTCGGCGACGGTTTCGCGATGGTCCGCACCGGGGCGGCCTCCGCCGGCGCCGAGGACAGCCCCTTGAGCCAGTCCGGCATGTCGACAGCGCCCTGACTCAGCAGCCACCAGGCTGAAGCGCCCAGCAGACCACCCAGCAGGAGCACGATCAGCAGGACCTGCCAGACCCCCGGCCCCTCACGGTAGCGGATGGACGGGCGCTGCTGGATCACGGGAATCGGCGAGTCCGTCCCGCTGCGCTTCTCGTAGGCATCGACCAGCACCTCGCCGTTGAGACCCAGCACCTCGGCACACTTGCGATAGTAACCTCGCGCATAGACCGGCTGCCCGAGCGCACCGTAGTCGTCCGCCTCCAGCGAAATGATCACTGCCTCGGCAAGACGCGTGCGACGGCTGAGTTCCTCGCGATCCAGCCCGCGCTGTTCCCTCGCCTTGCGGATCAGGCCACCAGGCTTGGGAATGCGGTCGAGTTCCTCGGCGCCCTCGCTGTCGTGTTGCTCGCTACCCATTGGTCCTACCAGGCCTGGCCGGTGCTGAGGTCGTATCGGCTCTCTATGCCCGGCGCGAGCTTGCGCAGACGACTGGCATAGCCCCGCGCAGCACGCTCATCGCCCAGCTGGTACTCCGTGCGCAGGCCCAGCAACAGGCTTTCAGTGCTCGCGGACTGCGCGGACTCGTAACGCTGCAAAAAAGCGCGGGCACGCAGGTAGTCTTCCCGGAGATAGCTCAGCTGGGCCATCTGAAGCAGTGCCCCGCCGTGACGCGAATTCAACTCCAGCGCCCGGCGCAGTTTCTCTTCGGCCTTCGGCAACTGCTGACTCGCGAGGTAACAGCGCCCCGCTTCCGTCAGGGTTTGCGCCGGGGCCGGGTTGCGGGTGTCGCGCTCGGCCATGTCGAAGAGCTTTGCTGCCTCGTTCAAGCGCTCACGCTGGCACAGATAGGCCGCGTAACGGGTCTGAATCTGGGTATCGCGCGGGGCCAGATCTCGCGCCTTGCGGAAATATTTTTCCGCCTTGTCGTATTCCTCGTAGTGCTGGTGAACCAGCGCCAGGCCGAGATGGGTGGTCGGCAGTTTGCGGTCCTGCTCCAGCGCCTTTTCCAGTTTGAACTGGGCCAGCTCCACCCTACCCTGGGCCAGATAATCCATGCCCAGCTGGGTGTTGATACGCGCCGCCTCGGCATAATCCGGCTCGAAGCGCGGCCCGCCGGTCTGCACGCAGGCGGCCAGCAGGATCAGACTCAGACCGGACCAGAGTATTTTCATGAGGGCTGCACGATCACGGGGATTTCGCTCAGACGCCGCCGCTGGCGGCTTTGCACCTGACCGACCAGCTGTCCGCAGGCCGCATCGATGTCATCGCCCCGCGTTTTCCTTGTGGTCGTGACGATACGCCGGCCGCGCAGAATGTCGGCAAAGGCCTCAATCGCCGCCGGTTTCGAGGTCCGGTACCCGGAGCCTTCAAACGGATTGAAGGGAATCAGATTGACCTTGGCCGGCAGGCCGGACAACAGCCTGGCCAGCGCCCGGGCGCGCTCCGGCTGATCATTGATCCCGTCCAGCATCACATACTCGTAGACGATCTGGACGTGACGCTCCTTGTCCTGCGTGTAGCGCCGACAGGCTGCCATCAGTTCCTTGACCGGGTACTTGCGGTTGATCGGCACCAGTTCATTGCGCAGATCATCGTCCGGCGCATGCAGGGATACCGCCAGCGCGGTATCCACCGTGTCCTTCAGACGATCCATGAAGGGCACCAGACCCGAGGTGCTGACGGTCACGCGGCGCTTGGACAGGCCATAACCCAGATCATCCAGCAGCACCCGGATGGCGGTGACCACCTGGTCGAAATTGGCCAGCGGCTCGCCCATACCCATGAACACGACATTGGAGATCACGCGCTGTTCCCGCGGAACGGCATTCAGCGCCTTCTGCGCGTACCAGACTTGTCCCAGTATCTCCGCAGCCGACAGATTGCGTGAAAAGCCCTGTTTGGCCGTGGCGCAGAAGGAACAGTCCATTGCGCAACCCACCTGGGAGGATATGCACAGGGTGCCGCGGGCCGCCTCCGGGATGAAGACCGTTTCCACCGCATTCCCGGAATCCACCCTGAGCAGCCATTTGCGCGTGCCGTCGGCGGACACCTGTTCGGCAATCAGCTCAGGGGTTCGCACCTCGGCAATCTCCTCAAGCTGCGAACGCAGCCCCCTGGAGATGTCGGACATCGCCGCAAAATCCGGCTCGCTGCGCTGATAGATCCACTGCATCAGCTGGCGGGCGCGAAACGGCCGCTCGCCCAGCGCGGAGAACCAGTTCTCCAGCGCCGGACGATCCATGCCCAGCAGATTGGTGCGCACGGGGTGGCTCATGAACTCAGCGCGGGCACAGGCCCGAAGCACCGAAAAAGAAATCGATCTCGGTCTTGGCCGTGTCCGGTCCGTCGCTGCCATGAACAGCGTTGGCATCGATGGAATCGGCGAAATCGGCGCGGATGGTGCCGGGGGCAGCTTCCTTCGGATTGGTCGCTCCCATCAGTTCCCGGTTCTTGGCGATGGCGTTTTCGCCTTCCAGGACCTGGACCATCACCGGGCCGGAGATCATGAACTCGACCAGATCGTTGAAGAACGGGCGCTCGCGGTGCACCGCGTAGAAACCTTCGGCTTCTTCGCGGCTCAGATGAGCCATCTTGGCGGCAACGACCTGCAGGCCGGCCTGCTCGAACCGGGTGTAGATCTGACCGATCACGTTCTTGGCCACAGCGTCCGGCTTGATGATGGAGAGCGTGCGCTCTGTCATGGATACAGCTCCTGTAAACAAAGCCCGAAACCGCATCCACGGCCCCGGGCGAAAGAAGAAGAGGTAAACCTCGGAATTTTACCGGTTCCGCGCGCCCCTGTCACAGGACTGCACGCGATGCCGAACTCAGTCCTGCTCCGCCGCCTTGCCGGTCGTGAAGCTCTCGCCACAACCACACAGCTCGGTGGCGTTCGGATTGTCGAAATGGAACAGCTCGTTCAGGCCTTCCCGGCGAAAATCCAGGTGCAGGCCTTCAAGCAGCGGGGCGCTGTCCGGATCAATGAATACCCGGGCGCCGTGCGCCTCGACAACGATGTCTTCCGGCCCCTGTTCGTCAGCGTAATCCATCACGTATGCGTAACCGGAACAGCCGGATTCGCGCACGCCCAGACGCAGGCCAAGACCGCGACCGCGCTTGCTCAGCTGCTGTTGTATGCGGCGTGCTGCCGCCGCGCTCAGTGTCATCTCAGTCATCATCGCTTCCTGTGCCGGCGCTAACCGGCGTCGTGTCGGCGGGGGCGTCGAGCGCGGCTTCCAGAGCCTCGCGGGCCATCACCGCGCAGTAACGCTTGACCGCCGGCAATTGCAATTGTTCCACGATGGCATTGCCATCCAGATCGCGGACGGACTCGCCGCGCCGGCCGGTTACGTGGGCACACAACCAGGCGCCGGTTGCGATCAGGTACGGACAGCCCAGAGCTTGAAACAGGGCCTCCTCGATCCGGCCGTCGGCGCTCATGCGCAGCTGCAGCTGCAACTGCGCATGCGAGGCCGGCGTCGTCGCCCGGCCCGTCCGTACGCCACGCCCATCCGCGAAACGCCCCGCACGCTTGGGTTCACGAAAGAACTTCCAGACCTTTTCGGGGTAGCGGGCGCTCATGCCGCCTCGTCCCAGTCCGGCGCCAGGGCGCGCAGGCGCCGTACCGTGGCGATCACCTGACGAGCCGCCTCGGCGATCTCCTCCTCGGTGGTCTGCCAGCCGAAACTGAATCGCAGGCTGGCGTCGGCCAGCGCATCGCTGCGCCCCATGGCCCGCAACACGTAGGAGGATTCCGCCTGCTCCGAAGTGCAGGCCGAACCGCTGCTCACGGCCAGACCGGTCAGGTCCGCCCGCAACGCCTCGCCATCTACGCCTTCGAAACTCACGTTCAGCACGTGCGGTGACTGCGCGCCTTCCGATCCGTTCAGGCGGATGCGCGGCAGCGCCTCCCGCAGGCTCTTCCATAGCCCCTGGCGCAATCCGGCCAGTCGCTGGAACTCGTCCTGGCGCGCGGCTTCGGCCAGCTCGGCAGCGCGCACCATGCCGATGATCTGATGCACTGCCAGGGTGCCGGAGCGCAGACCACGTTCCTGCCCGCCGCCGTAGACCAGCGGCCGCACCCGCACCGGCGGCTTGCTCCGCAGATAAAGGGCGCCCACTCCTTTCGGCCCCCCGAATTTGTGGGCGGAAAAGCTCATCATGGAGACCTCCCAGCGTTGGCAGTCCAGCGGCAGCTTGCCCAGCGCCTGACTGGCGTCCACATGCAGCAGGGCGCCGCGCTCGGCGCACAGGCCGGCCATCTCGGGGATGTTCTGCACCACGCCGGTCTCGTTGTTCACCAGCATGGCGCTGAGCAGCAGGCTGTCGTCTTTCAACACCGACTCCACCGACTCGGCCGGTATGCGCCCTTCTCCATCGGTCTCCAGCCAGTCCAGCTTGTAACCCTGCCCGGCGAGCTGGCGGCAGGGATCCAGCACCGACTTGTGCTCGGTCCGCGCCAGGGCGATACGGCGCCCCCGATCCTGGTGGAAGGCGGCGCCCCCCAGCAGGGCCAGGTTGTTGGCCTCGGTGGCGCCAGATGTCCAGATAATCTCGGCCGGCTGCGCGCCGATCAGCGCAGCGAAGCGCTCGCGGGCCTGCTCCACCAGCCTTGCGGCTGCCTGGCCCGGCAGGTGATCCGAACTGGGATTGGCAAAGGAGGCGCCGGCACCGAGACAGCCGAGCATGGCTTCGATGGCCTCCTCGCGCAGGGGCGCAGTGGCGGCATAGTCCAGGTAGATCACGTCAGGCTCCGAACAGGCCGGCATCAAAGGCCGGCCGGGGCTGGTGCAGGATGTCCCGCAGGGCGGTCAGGAACGTGGCGATATCCTGCGCATTGTTCTGTTGACCGACACTGACCCGGATCGCGCCATGCGCTTCGCTTTCATCGTAGCCCATGGCCATCAGCACATGGGTGGGCTTGCCGGTGCCAGCGTGGCAGGCGGATCCGCTGGCCACCGCGATGTCACGCTTGTCCAGGGCCATGAGCAGTGCTTCCGAGTGAAAACCGGCCACCGTGAACTGGCAGGTATTACTCACGCGGGGCGCATCCGGCGCGACGATCCGGACTTCGGCCAGCGCTCGCAGCCCGGATTCGAGCTGGTCGCGCAGGGCCCGGGCATGCTCGGCGCGCTGCTCGCACGCGGCGGCAGCACGCTCCGCGGCCACGCCAAAACCCACGATACCGGCGAGGTTCTCGGTTCCCGCCCGCAGATGATGCTCGTGCCCACCACCGCGCTGCATCGGGCGCAAGGCCACCGAGCGCCGGCGAATCAGCGCTCCGACCCCCTTGGGCCCATAGATCTTGTGCGCGGACAGGCTGAGCATGTCGACTTCGGCGCTTGAAAAATCCACGGCGAGCTTGCCCGCCGCCTGCACCGCATCGCTGTGCACGATGGCGCCACTCTCCCGGGCCAGTCCGCCCAGGGCGGCGAGGTCGTGGATCACGCCGGTTTCGTTGTTCGCCCACATCAGCGAAACCAGCGCCCGGGGTCGCAGGACTGCTGCAAGTTCCTCCGGCGCCACTCTTCCCTCGGCATCCACCGGCAGAATCACCACCTCGTCGCCAGCCTGACGCCTGGCCAGCGCCGGCTCCAGCACCGCGGAATGCTCGGTGGCGGCGGTAATCAGTGGACCCGGCAGGCTGGCGGCCAGGCCCAGCGCCAGATTGTTCGCCTCGGTGCCCCCCGAGGTGAAGATCACTTCCCCCGGCTGCGCCCCGACCAGGGCAGCCACCTGTTCCCGGGCGGTGTCGATGGCCTGGCGGGCCAGCCGGCCGGCGCGGTGCACACTGGACGGATTGCCGTAATGCGGCCCCAGCCACGGCAGCATGGCTTCCAGCGCTTCGGGCAACACCGGTGTCGTCGCGTTGTGGTCGAGATAGATCACGGGCAGTCGGGACTCCGTTCGGCGGCGTTCCCGCGGGCGCATTCGCACAGCGAGGCCAGGCTCGCGTCCTCCAGATAATTGCGCATGCAGTCGGACAGCCCGCTCCAGAATTCATTCACCAGGGTCTGGTGAACCGGCCCGGCGGCGTCCTGCGGATCGCGACTGGCTTCGACCGCAGCCACCACCTCGGCCACGCTGATCTGGTCGGCCTGCCGGCGCAAACGGTAACCCCCGCTCGGTCCGCGCACGGCATCAACCAGACCACGACTCTTCAGTCCGCAGAAGATCTGCTCCAGGTAGCGCAGGGACAGGCCCTGCCGCCGCGCCACATCGGCCAGGGGGACGGGGGTCTGTTCACCATGCAGCGCCAGGTCCAGCAGCGCGGTCACGGCGTAGCGTCCGCGCGAGGTGACATTCATTTGCGCGCCTCCGCGCAGGGATCGAATTCGGGCAGATCCAGCTCCGGCACGTCAACTTTTGGCGTACGCCCGTCCAGTTCGCAGAGTCGCCGGCAAATGTTCTTGAGTTGCTCATCCTGGGCATGGATGTGCTCCAGCATGGCCGAAATCGCGTGCGCCACGGGATCGGGCATGTCCTTGGTCAGACCATAGGCGTCAAACCCCAGCTTCTTGGCCAGCGCCACCTGCGCCTGGGTCGGCTGCTTGTGTTCCTTGCGCAGCACGGGCCGCGCCAGCGGTCCCACCATGGTCGTACCGGGGGGCACCTCCTTGGTGACCACTGCATTGGAGCCGATACGGGCGTCGTCACCGACGGTGAAAGGCCCCAGCACCTTGGCGCCCGCTCCGACCACCACGTTGTTGCCCAGGGTCGGATGCCGTTTGCCCTTGTCCCAGCTTGTGCCACCCAGGGTCACGCCCTGATACAGGGTGCAGTCATCACCGATCACCGTGGTTTCGCCAATCACCACGCCGATGCCATGGTCGATGAAGAATCGCCGGCCGATGGTTGCGCCCGGATGAATCTCGATGCCGGTCAGCCAGCGGCTGATGTGCGCCAGCCAGCGCGCGAACCAGCGCAGGTCACGGCGCCAGAACCAGTGCGCCATGCGATGAAACCACAGCGCGTGAAGTCCCGGATAGCAGGTCAGAACCTCCCAGTTCGACCGTGCCGCGGGGTCGCGGTCGAACACGGAGCGGATGTCTTCGCGCATGAGGTCGAACATGGTCAATTCCTACTGGACTGGTCGGGATTGTAACGCAGACGGCTTGGACAGCGGATATCTGACGCGAACGCGGAAAGGGCCCGGCTCCTGCCGGTCAGCCCCGCAGGGACTTCTGCACCTGGCTGAGGAATCCGCGCAGGATATTGACCTCGTTCGTGTCCAGTTGGGTGCGGGCATAGATCCGACGCAGGCGACGAACGATGGCCTCCTGATTCTTTCCAGCGAAAAACCCTGTTTCTTCAATAACCTGCTGAAGATGCTTCATGTGGCCTTCCAACTCTTCGGAGTTTGCCGGCCGATAGCGGCCGGGCCGCGGCTGCGGCGCCTGTGCCGCGGACTGTATCCATTCATAGGCCAGAATCTGCACCGCTGCGGCCAGATTCAGTGAGGCGAAGGCCTCCTGCGTCGGAATGCGCACCAGGCGCTGGCACAGATCCACTTCCTCGTTGCTCAAGCCGGTACTTTCGCGCCCGAAGACCAAGGCTATCTCGCCTTGCCCAGCCAGTTCGCCGGCCTGCTCACAGAAATCTCGCGGCAGCATGACCGGCGGCCCGATATGACGCTCCCTCGCCGTGGTGCCGACAACCAGGGTGCAGCCTGCAACCGCCTGGTCCAGGCTGGGCAGCACTTCGGCCCGCTCCAGAATGTCCGCCGCGCTCACGGCGCGCGCCGTGGCCTCGTCACTGGGGAAAATGCCCGGCTTGGGCGCCACGAGGACCAGACGCTCCAGACCCATGGTCTTCATTGCCCGCGCCGCACCACCGATGTTGCCGGGATGCGTGGTCCCGCACAGCACAATGCGCAACGGCGGGCGCCTGTCGATGCTATTCTGTGCGGCTTTCTGCCCGCCATCTCCGGCTTTCATGCACCCTCTCGTCAATATCGGAACTTCCGCCGCACGCGCCGCCGGCACCTTGATGATGCGGCATCTGGACCGCATCGATCGCCTGCGCATCGACCGCAAGGGTCGCTTCGACTTCGCCTCGGAGGTGGATCTCGCCGCCGAACGCCTGATCATCGACACGATTCACAAGGCCTACCCGAATCACGCGATTCTGGGAGAAGAAGGCGGCGCGCTGGGCGAACATGATATCCAATGGATCATCGATCCGCTGGACGGCACCACGAACTACCTCCATCAGATTCCCCATTTCTGCGTATCCATCGGTGTAGTGGAAAAAGGCGAACTGGCGCACGCCGTGATTTACGATCCGTACAAGGACGACCTGTTCACGGCCAGCCGGGGCAAAGGCGCTCAGCTGAACCGCCGCCGCCTGCGGGTTTCGACCATGAAGCGGCTGGACCAGGCCCTGATCGGTACCGGCGAGCCGGTGAACGACGCCGACCTGTTGCAGAAGTACCTGCCCCAACTCGCCCGCGTCAGCAGCGCCGGAGCCGCCATCCGGCGCGCCGGCGCGGCGGCGCTGGATCTGGCCTACGTCGCCTGTGGCCGCCTGGACGGCTTCTGGGAACTGAACCTGAAGCCCTGGGACATTGCCGCAGGCATGCTGCTGGTCAGCGAAGCCGGGGGCGCGGTCCGCGAGCTCAAGGGCGGAGACCCGCTCCAGAGCGGCAATATCGTGGCGGCGAACCCCAAGCTGATTGACGCCCTGTGTGATGCGGTCAACGGCTGACCGTTTCCGTTCTCAGGAACCCTCACCCGTCAGCAGCGGTTCCAGCAGCGGCCAGACCTGATTGAGCAGCTCGGTCTGAGCCTGTGCCGTGGGATGAATGCCATCTTCCTGAAAAGCCTCAGGCTTCTCTGCAATGGGCATGAGAAAGAAGGGCACCAGCGTGGCGCCGGTGGCTTCGCTCACCTCGGCGAAACTGCGATGAAAGGCCTCGGTGTAGCGCGGACCGTAATTGGGCGGAATGCGCATCTCGAAGATCAGCGCACGGGCGCCGGACGCCTGCGACAGGGCGACCATCCGCTGCAGGTTGGTCCGCATCTCCTCCAGCGGTTGCGCCCTCAGGCCATCATTGGCGCCGAGTTCGATGAGGACCAGCTTCGGTTGATAGCGCTCCAGCGCATCCGGCAGACGGCGCAAACCGCCACTGGTGGTTTCACCGGAAATGCTGAGATTGACGACTTCATGGGGGAACGCTTGCTGATTCAGGCGGTCTTGTAGCAGGGCCACCCAGCCGGCACTCTTGTCAATGCCATAGGCAGCCGACAGCGAGTCGCCGAAAACCAGCACCCGCGGCGGAGTCGCACTCCAGGCCGGGGACACAACCAGACACAGGAAGATCACACGCATGAGTCCAGCGACTGACACCCGCGGCGCAGACGCGCCCGAACGCTTCTCCGCGCCACGCAGGAGCCGGAGGTGAAGGCTCATGATTGAAGCCCATGGAGTCAGCAAGCGGGTCAGTAACGGCAACGGCTGGCTGGACATATTGACTGATCTGAATCTGCAGGTGGCGGAGGGTGACAGTGTAGCGATCATTGGTCGCTCGGGCGCCGGCAAGACTACCCTGCTTTCGATCCTGGCCGGGCTGGATCTGCCCAGCGCCGGCAGCATCCGCCTGAGTGGCGAGGAGATGACGGCCCTGGATGAGGAGCAGCGAGCCCGGCTCCGCGCCGGCAGAGTCGGCTTCGTGTTTCAGGCCTTTCAGTTGCTGGACAGTTTCACGGCTCTGGAAAATGTGCGTCTGTCCGCGGAACTGGCGCGACTTCCCGAGCCTGATCGGCGCGCACGCCATGCGCTGGAGGAAGTCGAACTGGCCCACCGCCTGTCGCACATGCCGCGACAGCTCTCCGGAGGCGAAAAGCAGCGTGTCGCGCTGGCCCGGGCCTTTGCCGGCGAACCTGACATCCTTTTCGCCGACGAGCCCACCGGGAATCTGGACGACCAGACTGGCGCCCATATCTGCGATCTGCTGTTCGATCTCAACGCGCAGCGCGGCACCACGCTGGTTCTGGTGACCCATGACATGGATCTGGCGGCGCGCTGCCAGCGCCAGCTTCGCCTCATAGACGGCCGGCTGGAGCCGGCATGAGCAGGGGTGTGGCAACCACCGGCGACGCCCGAACCGGAAACGGGGCAGCATCATCGGGAGACCGCCTCTCAGGCACCGGCTGGCGCTGGCGCTGGGCGCGCATTCAGCTGCGCGGCCTGCTGGTCGATGGCGAATTGCGGGTGCTGGGACTGGCTCTCATCTGCGCCGTGGCCGCGACCAGCGCCGTCACCCTGTTCAGCGACCGCATCGCCAGGGCGATCGCGGCGCAGAGCGGCGAAACCCTCGGCGCCGACCTGATCATCAGCAGCCGCACACCGGTGCACGCCGAACTGCAGGCTGCCCTCGACGTCCTGCCACTGCAGCAAAGCCCCACCGTCCACCTGCCGTCGGTTGTCTGGCACGGCGACCACAGCGAACTGGTGGGCCTGAAGGCGGTTCAACCAGGCTATCCACTCAAGGGTGAGCTGCGCACCAGCGCCGGGCCGCTGCAGCCCGAAAATCCCACCCAGGACGTGCCGGCACCCGGGGAAGCCTGGGTGGACAGCCGGCTCTGGTCCCAACTGCGGCTGCAGGTCGGCAGCCGCATCGAGGTCGGCGCCATGAGCCTCACAGTCACCCGCCTGCTCAATTACGAACCCGATCGCGGCTCGGGCTTCGTCGACATGGCGCCGCGACTGCTGATCCACATCGACGACCTGTCCCGCACCGCCTTGCTCGGCCCCGGCAGTCGGGTGCAGTACCGTTTGCTGCTGAGTGGCCCGGAGGCCGCCCTGGCCCAGGCCAAGGCCCTGCCGCTGCCCCGCGGCAGCAAGCTGCAGGATCCGGCCAGCGCGCGACCGGAGATCCGCAGCGCCATGGATCGTGCCGGCAACTTCCTTGCCCTGGCCGCGCTGTGCGCGAGCCTGCTTGGTGGCGTCGCCATTGCGCTGTGTGCCCAGCAATACGGGCATCGGCTGCAGTCTGACGTGGCCCTGCTGCGCTGCCTGGGCGCCGGCCAGCGCGACATCACTCTGGCCCTGTGCGGCAGTCTGCTGGCCATCGCGCTGATTGCCGGAGGGCTGGGCGCCGCCATCGGCCTCGCCTCGCAATGGGGGCTCGGCGGCCTGGCTGACGTGCTCCTGCTGCAGCAGTTGCCCCCGGTGCGCCTGGGCGCGCTCGCCCAGTCCTGGCTGATCGCGCTGATTCTGCTCGGCGGCTTTGCCCTGCCTCCCATCTTGCGGGCTGCGACGGCCTCGCCGATCGGCGTGTTCCAGGATCGCGTACCACGGCAGGGGCGTCAGCTGATCTGGTCGCTGGCCGCCATCGCGGCCTTCCTGGGGCTGCTGGCTCTGCAACTGTCCGATTTGCGCCTGATCGGCTACGTGGTCCTGGGCCAGTTGCTGTGCGCCGCCCTGCTGGCCGGACTTGCGCTGATGCTGATCCGCCTGATCACACCGCTGCGCGGCGGCGCCATGCGCGGCTGGCGTATCGGCCTCGGAAACCTGTTGCGGCGACCGGCCCTGACTCTTGCACAATGCGTGTCGCTGGGTCTCGGGCTGCTCGCGCTGCTCCTGCTCGGCGTGGTCCGCAACGATCTGCTCGAAGCCTGGCAGGACAAGCTGCCGCCGCAGACCCCGAACCAGTTCCTGATCAACATCCAGCCGGATCAGGTTGATCCGCTGCGTGCATTCCTGTCCGAGCGTGACGTTGCAGCCGAACGCATCTGGCCGATGGCCCGAGCCCGGCTCACCGCCATCAACGGCGACCCCGTCAGCGTCGATGATTTCGAGGATCCAGAAACCCAGCGCTGGATCAATCGGGATTTCAACCTGTCATGGACGGACAACCTGGGTCCGGACAACAAGCTGCTGGCCGGTGAGTGGTGGGGCCCCGCCGGACGCGGTCAGCCCTGGTTGTCGGCGGACAGCTACGCGCGGGAGCGTCTGCAGCTGGAACTGGGCGACCGCCTGACCCTGGATTTCGCCGGCGAGCCGGTCAGCTTCGAGGTGCGCAGCTTTCGCGAGGTGGACTGGGAATCCTTTCAGCCCAATTTCTTCCTGATCTGTCCGCCCGGCGTGATCGACGACAAACCGGCCACCTGGCTGACGAGCGTGTATCTGCCGCCGGAACGGCGCGGCGCGCTGCGCGATCTGGCGCAACGCTTTCCCAACGTCACGGTGATCGACCTGGAGGCCATGATGGCCCAGGTACGCGCCATCATGGACCGTATCGTCGGCGCGCTGGAACTGGTTTTCGGCTTCACCGTTCTGGCCGGCCTGACGGTGCTTCTTGCCGCGATGGAAGCGGGACGCAGCGAACGGGCCCGCGAGATCGCTCTGATGCGCACGCTCGGGGCGGGCAGCGCGGAAATCAGGACAGCCATGCTGGCCGAGTTCGCCGCGCTCGGCCTGCTCAGCGGGCTGATCGCGGCCATCTGCGCGCAGGCTGTGGGCTGGCTGCTTGCCCGCTTCGTCTTCGAATTCGCCTACCAGATCAACCTCGTCGCCCTGCTGCTCGGCGCCCTGATGAGCGCGATACTGGTCTGCGCCATGGCCTGGCTGAGCCTGCGACGGCTGCTCAACACTCCACCGGATCGCGTTCTTCGCAACTGAGGAGTCAGGTGCTTCTCTTGGACGAAGGTGGCGGTTACCATGCCCCTTTGACGTCAGACTTCGGAATTCATGGGCATCAGCATTGATGAGCGGGAGAGCCTCCAGGTCGTCACCATCGACGGTGAGCTCGATTCCCTTGAAGTGCAGAACATCCGGGGGCAGCTTGAAGACGCGCTGCAGCTTCGTTCCAGCCTCTATGCCATCGATGTCAGTGATCTGAGCATGGTGGATTCCAGCGGTATCGGGCTGCTGGTTTATCTGTACAAGCGCGCCACCGCGGACGGCAACAGGCTGGCCCTGGTGGGCCTGAAGGGTCAGCCGGCGGACATGATCAATTTTCTCAAGATCGATCAGATCGTTCCCATTTACGACAGTGTCGATGCTGC
Organism: Oceanococcus sp.; assembly: GCA_041632255.1. Lineage (GTDB taxonomy): Bacteria > Pseudomonadota > Gammaproteobacteria > Nevskiales > Oceanococcaceae > Oceanococcus. Next base: position 14,978 of record JBFKIN010000002.1, read on the forward strand.
CCACAGCGCCCTGAGGGGCTGAACCGCGCCACGCTCTCGGGGTCCGAACGAAGCGCGACACCAGGGGGCAGGGCCCGCCCGAAGAACGCACCAGCGGGCGCGGACGCACGACCAGCCTGCCGCTGGCATTCGCAGCACAACCGGCGACGCCGCGCGACGGCAAGGAGCGGCTCATCTTTCCTTGGGCTGCGCCCCCCCGACGCCTCCTGAAGAGATCGGGCCTCAGGCGCCTGCGAGGCCCGAGCCCGTGCAGAAACCAGCCGCGGCATCTGAGCAGCTTTGCCAGCCCAAGCCACCGGCGGCCATAACGGGCATGGCCGAGGCTGCCCGTTCGGCGCGCCGACGCCTGCGGGTGTCGGGCAGCATCGCGACCCGACGCAGCCGGCATACCAGCGGGCTTTTCATCATGGGGCGCGGTTCGAGCTCAGGCCGCAGGACGGCGGATGACCGGGACACCGAGTCGCCGGCGACGCCAGCACCAAACAGGACAATCCGGCCAGAAGCGGCAGGCCACCACTGCGGCCAAGGCATTCAGAATGCGTCTTCGGCGCTGTAGGCCAGCCCCATGCCGCTGGCATGCAAGGCCAGTTGCAGTTGATCGTCCGCCCGCTTCAATAGACGGGCCAGGGTTTCGCCGGGGTGGTAGAGCGCGATCGCCATGTGAGCGATCCGGGAATCCGGATCCGTGGCATTGCGATTGAGGTCTTCCAGCACCATCAGGCAGTGGTTCGAGGCGTCAGACACCGTGACGTCATGCATGACCAGGGCCAGCCGTCGCAGCGACCAGCGTCCGACCACCAGTTTGCCCTGCGGCATTTGATCCGCCAGCCGGGCAATCGCCCTGCGCAGCAGGTCATCGAGCTCGTCCGCAGGCACCGTTTGTGAGAGCTCCAGATAGCCCACCGTCAATTCGAAATGCTTCAGCTTCGCGGCATCCAGAGACTCCTCCAGCACTCGCGCGATGCCAGCACGGTTCAGGGCCATCGTCGCGCTATCGGTCTCTTCGATGCTCGCATTGAAAACGCGCTGGCTGCCGCTGTGAATCTGCGCCAGGACGTGCACGCGCACCAACAGCCATGCGATCACGAAAGTCAGGGGGCCCTGCAGCAGGGCCATATGCATGAGGTCCAGCAATCGTGGCGAACGGCTCATGAACTCCAGGTGCGCCAGCACATAGACGGCGGTCGGCACACTCATGGCCACCAGGAATATTGCGGCGAACCGCAAGGCGTCACGACTGGGCTGAAAGGCAAATCCGGCCAGGAGCAGCAGGGGCAGATAACCCAATGCCGTCGGCAAGGCGAGATCCGGAGAGTTGTTCCAGCCCGGCCCGAACAAGGCCAGATAGAGGCGGCCCAGCTGCCCGGCGCTGGCGATGATCAGCAGCCCCATCAGTGACCTCTGGATATGGCTGCTGGGATTCACCACATGCCAGGCCAGAACGCCAAGGAAACCCATGCCCATGAGCATTTGCAGCAGAAAGTCTGCCGGCGAGGTCAACGGAACGGCCTCCTGCCAGGCCAGATCGATGAACACGGCACACAGCGCCAGAACCGCAACCAGAACCGCGGTCCGCCTTTCCTGCTGCACCACGCGCGCGAACAGCTCTCTCTGAGCTTCCCGATTCGGCTCGCTCACCCCGATTACTCCCCTGCCCCTGCACCCGAAATTTCCCGCAACAACACTGCCCGGTATACTGGTGGGTCAGCTGGCAGGCGCAAAAAGCAGTGACTATAAGGCGTCTGCCCATAAATGCAATGTGCCGGGGACCCATTGAACGAGGACACGCTCAACGCGGCCGTACAGACCAAGGCCATGTGGCTGGAGCATTTCAATCGGCTAGAGATTGCCCTGCTGCTGTGCGCCCTCGTGATCCATCTCACTCTTCTCCTGCTGGCGTATTCACGCAGCCGCAATGCCGTGAGCAGGAAGGCGGCGCGGCAATGGGGCCTTGGCATCGCGCTGTTGACCTTCGGCTGTGCGGTGAACCTGATCCTCCTGTATACGCTGCTCCACGACCTCGCGTCCTGGCTCAAACCGGCGCTGGTCGCAGCCGCCGTGGCGTATCTGGCCATCGTGATCTTCTGGACTCGCATGGGCGTCGCCATCGACAACTACATCAATGGTCTGTGGCGGCAGCTGGCTGACTCCCGCAGAGCGGTAGAGGACCATCGCACCCGCCTGGACCAGATCGTGAGCCGCCGCACCCAGGCCCTCAACCGCGAGATCGCCGAGCGACGGCGCGAACAGCGCCAGCTCAACGCCGCGCTGGAGTCACAGGCTGCCGAGCTGGAATTCGCAAGCGATCTGCAGAAAGCCCTGCTCAGTCCGCCGCCGGCCCTGCCCTTCGCCGGCATCGAGGTCAATTACCAGTCAGCCAGCGAGGTGTCAGGAGACACCTACAGCTTTGTCTGGGATGACCAGGCCGTGCGGATCGTGCTGGCGGACGCCATGGGGCATGGTGTCTCGGCGGCCCTGATCACCCAGCTGGTGATGGCGACCAGCCTGGAGATGCCACTGGAGAGCAGCGCCGGGCAGTTGTTCGAACGCCTGAACGGCATGATTCACAACAATCGGCAGCACGCCTATGTGACAGCCTCCTGGCTGCGCCTGGATCACAGCGGTCGGCTGGAGTTCTGCGGCGCCGGCAATGCCCCGCTGCTGATCTGGCGCGCCGCCACCCAGAAACTGGACATTCTCGACGGCTCAGGTCAACCGCTGGGCATGTTCGAAACCATCCTGGCCCCACACGAGGTCCAGATCAGCCAGCTGTCACCGGGTGATCGCGTGGTGCTGGTTACCGACGGTCTGCTGGAATGGAGTAACTCCGAGGGCCGGATGTTCGGATTGGAAGGCATCGAAACCGTATTGCGGGGCTGCTCGAATGACCCGCTGGATTACGCCATGGCCGGCCTGTACGCCTCCGCCTGGGAGTTTGCCGACATGCAAGCCTGCAACGACGACGTGACGGTCATCGGCCTCGAACTTAAAGCCGCGTCGACCGCCGATTGAACGACGCGGGCCTGTCCGGACAGACGCCCTCCAAAACGAACTGCTCCGGTTCGTCATCACGCGCCGGCGGCCGATAGGTCGCATCTGGAAAGAAGCGACCAACCATCAGCAGCCCTCGCCCGCGCTCGGACAGAACATCATCGATTTCCTGCGTGAGGCGGGCACGAAAATCCTTCTCTGCCGCGAAGCTGTGCGCTCGCGCCGTCATGCCCAGACGGATTTTGCTGCCTAGCCGGCAGAGCTCAAGCTCAAAATACTCGGGACATTGCGGAGCGTGGTCCACCAGATTGGTCGCCAGCTCGGCCAGACTGACCGCGAACGCGGTAATCAGCGTCTCGGGCACTTCGGCGGCCTGCAACTCTCGCTGCAACCAGGTCCTTGCCTGACGGGCTCCCACCAGGGTGGCGGGGAAGGAACTGCTCAGAACATCCTTGTTACTGATCTGCTTTTCCGGCACTACAAAAGGTCTCCGCTTTCGCTCTCCATGATTCCGGAATGTCGGCGGGGGAAAACGAGAATGGCGCCAAACTCACCGAAGCCCGGGGCTATTTAAGGAACGCGCCTTCCCATTTCAGCCCAATCGGTCGATCGACGCAAGTTCGACTTTGGCAGCAGTCCCGCCTTCTCGCCTTGGCGCCATCCCTGGCTCAGTCGACGTCGATTCCCGCCAGTTTGTGTGACAGCCGCTTCTTCTCTTCGAGTTCCATGCCACGCAGAATCTGGATGCGCTGGGCCTGCGGGCTTCCGGCGCCGTGCATGGATTCGGTCAGGTAGCCGACCGCATTGCGGCCCAGGGTCATGTTCTCGATGAGGCGCAGGATGCGCATTCGCGCCTCGGTCGAAATCTCCGGACGCCCGCGGAGTAACTTGTCGATCAGCGGCCCGACATCTTCGCTGCGAAAATCCTGCTCGGAAGGCATGGTCACCATCAGTCCTCCGGCGAGATCCTGTGCCAGTCGCGCAATCTCGTAGGGAAAACGGGTGACGTTATGCTTGCAGACGTTCGCCAGCATGCTGTCGTTGATCACCGCACCGCTATCCAGACGCTTCGCCTCGTGACCCGACGCGATGCCGGAGGAATAGATGGTTTCGTTCAGGTGCACCATCTCCACAAGCTTGTCACGAATATGGCTGACCTTGTCGACCCCGTTGAAGTCCGCCACCGTGGCGGCCGCGCCCGTCAGAACATCACCCAGGCCCGTTTTGCAGACGTAGCTGGCGCGATGGTACTGGGTAAAGCGCGACACCATCTCCTGGGCGAATTCATATTCACCATCCATGAACACGTGCTCCCAGGGGATGAACACGTTGTCGAACCAGACCAGCACTTCCTGACCGCCGTATTCGGCATTGCCGACATCGATGCTGCCGCCTTCGGCCGCCCGCGTGTCGCAGCTTTGCCGGCCGTAGATAAAGGTCAGGCCCTCGGCGTCGACCGGCACCATGCCGACCACGGCATAGTCGCGATCCTTCTCCGACAGGTTCATGGTCGGCATCAGGCAGATCCAGTGCTGGTTCCAGCCACCGGTCATGTGCGCCTTGGCGCCACGGACAAAAAGGCCCTGATCGTTTCGCGCCGTCACGTGCAGGAACATGTCCGGATCCGCCTGCTCGTGCGGGCGCTTGGAGCGATCACCTTTCGGATCGGTCATGCCGGCGGATATCAGCACATTGCGCGTCTGGGCTTCCTTGAGGAAATCGAGAAAGCGCTGGTGGTAACTGGTGCCGTGTTTCGCATCAATGTCGTAGCTGATGCTGTGCATCACGGACAGGGAATCCAGCCCGGTGCAGCGCTGGAAGCAGGTGCCGGTGATCTGCCCGAGGCGACGCTGCATTTTCTGCTTCTTCACCAGATCCAGCGGCTCGGTGGGAATATGCAGAAAGCGGTTGACCGGCCCCTCGATGTAGGGACTGTGCGCGGTGGCCAGGTCCGGCTCGGCAATGGCCAGATCGTAAGTCGCCCGCAGTGCGTTCAGCGAGGGCTTCACCAGAGGGTGATCCGCCGGCTCGTCGATGCGCTCTCCGAAAAGGTGAAAATCGGTGCCCCGGCCGCGCACGCTGGCCAGGTAATCCTCGCCGGTTCGGATGTGCGGCATGCGCTCCCAGCGCGTCCGGGCGGACTCCATGCGGGATTCGGGGATGGTGTGTATCGGCAGGTTCATGGCTTGCCCTTCGCTGGCTGAAGCTCGCCCCCAATGTACAGCATCAGGCGCCTCCAGACCTGTCCTGAGGCGCCAGACTTTCCGCCAGCAGCGCCAGGCGGCGCTGCGTCACCCTAGACCTGAGCGCCGGAATCGTCCATGGCCTGCGGAAGCTCCTCCGGAATCAGGTCATTGCGCTTCAGGCCGAGCGCCAGTGAGAAACTGCCCGCCACGTAGATGGAGGAATAGGTCCCGATCAGAACGCCCACAATCAGCGCGGTCGAGAATCCGGCAAGGGTCTCCCCGCCGAGAAAGTAAAGCGCCAGCAGCACGATCATGGTGGTGCCGGAGGTCATCAGCGTGCGCGACAGCATCTCGTTGATGGAGCGGTTCATGACCTCCACCTCGTTCCCGCCGGTCTTGCGTCGGTAATTCTCCCGGCAGCGATCGAAAACCACGATGGTGTCATTCAGCGAATAGCCAATGACCGCGAGGACCGCCGCAAGCACGGACAGGTCAAACTCGATCTGCAGGAAGGAAAATACGCCCAGGGTGATGAGCACGTCGTGCACCAGGGCGGCCACCGCGCCAGCAGAAAACTTCCAGTGAAACCGGAAAACGATGTACAGGAAGATGCAGCTCAGGGCCCAGATCATGGCCAGGCCACCATTGATCGTCAGTTCCTCGCCCACCTGCGGGCCGACGAATTCCACCCGGCGCAGATCGACATCGGCGCCTTCGCTGCGGAGCGCCGCGTAAACCTCGTTGCTGAGTCGCGCAGAGTCGGCCGCATCGCTGGGCGGCAGGCGGATCAGCACATCATTGCTGGCGCCGAAATATTGCACGATGACATCGCCGAAAGCATGCCCGGCGAGCACGCTGCGGACATCGTTGAGATCCACCGCTTCGGGATAGCCCACCTCGACCACCACGCCGCCCGTGAAGTCGATACCGAAATTCAGCCCCTTGACCATCAGGGATGCTGCCGACCCGAGCATCAGGACGATGGAGACGATGGCCGCCAAACGGCGGACACCCATGAACTGGATATTGGTCGGGCGTGAGAGTGCGCGCATGATCTGGTCCTAGACGGGGAGATCGGCCATACGGCGCTTGCCGTACAAGGCGTTGACCAGAATTCGGGTGCCGAATATGGCCGTGAACATGGAGGAGACAATGCCGATGGACAGAGTGACCGCGAAACCCTTGATCGGCCCGGTCCCGAAGACGAACAGGATCACCGCGGCAATCAGTGTCGTGATATTGGCGTCGGCGATGGTGACGAAGGCCTTGTCATAGCCGGATTTGATCGCCTGGGAGCTGCCGTTGCCCGCCAGCAGTTCCTCGCGTATGCGCTCGAAAATCAGCACATTGGCGTCGACCGCCATGCCCACCGTGAGCACGATGCCGGCTATGCCGGGCAGGGTCAGGGTGGCCTGGAGCGCCGACAGGACGGCCATGATCAGTACCAGATTCAGCAGCAGCGCCAGATTCGCGATGGCGCCAAATACCCGGTAATAGAGCACCATGAACACGACCACGGCCAGGAAACCGACAATCACGGCCTTGACCCCCTGGTCGATGTTGTCCTGCCCCAGGCTGGGCCCGATGGTGCGTTCCTCAACGATGGCGATGGGCGCCGCCAGCGCGCCAGCCCGCAGCAACAGCGACAGATCGTGCGCCTCCTTGCTGGTCAGGCCGGTGGTCTGGAAACGTTTGCCGAAGACCCCACGCACGGTCGCGACGCTGATGACTTCTTCCGTGTCCACCCGCTCGCGCAGCGCTTCGCCCTTGGCGTTATAGCTCACCCGAATGTCGCTTTCCTTGAACAGCACCGCCATCAGGCGGCCCACGTTGTCTTCGGTGAAGCGGAACATCTTCTTGGCACCGGCCCCGTTCAAGGTCACCGACACCGCCGGCGTACCGCTTTCCTGATCGATGGTGGCGGCGGCATCGACAATCTGGCTGCCGGTGGCGATAACGTCATCCTTGAGCAGAATCGGTCGCCCGGTGCCGCGCTCGTAGTAAAGCTCGGTGCCCGGCGGGGTAAAACCGCTGCGGGCCGCAGCGGCGGCGTCCTCACCTTCGGCGACAGCCCGGTATTCCAGGGTCGCCGTAGCATCCAGAATCGACTTGGCCTGCGTCGGATCCTTGACCCCCGGCAGCTGCACCAGGATGCGGTCGCGGCCCTGCCGCTGCACCACCGGCTCGGCCACCCCGAGCTGGTTCACGCGATTCCGCAGGGTGATCAGGTTCTGCTTGACCGAGAAATCGACAATGCGATCGACCTCTTCCTCGGAGAGGCGGGCGCGCAGGCTCAGCGCATCGCCCTGCGCGGGCTCCAGTGTGAGCTCCTGGAACTCCTCCCGCAGGGCTTTCTCCGCGGCTTCAAGTGTCGAACGATCCTTGAAATCGAGTTCCACCGCCCCCTCGACCAGACGCCGCCCGCTGTAGCGGATCGGCGGTTCCTGCCGGCGCAGGAAGGATGGCAGGTCCTTGGCGTACTGCTCGGCCGCGCTCTGCAGCACGTAGTCGACGTCCACCTCCATCAGGAAATGGACACCGCCACGCAGGTCCAGGCCCAGCGCCATGGGCTGGCCGCCCAGCCCGACCAGCCAGGCCGGCGTACGCGGGATCATGGTCAGCGCAACGATGTAATCGTGGCCCAGAGCGCGTTTGAGGGCATCGGCAGCCTGCAACTGCTCGGATTCCTTCTCAAGGCGCACCTCAACCCGCTGCTTTTCGTCAAAGCGGCTGCGGATATTGCCAATGCCCGCTTGGTTCAGGGCGCGCTCAACCCTGGCCATATCCTGGGGCGAGCTGGGCTCGCCGCTGTCCAGGGACACCAGCAGCGCGGGATCCTCACCAAATACATTGGGCAGCGCGTAGATGACACCGCAGGCGACGACGGCGACCAGGGTCAGCACTTTCCACAGGGGGGTCGTGTTCATTCAGACATCCGTTGGGGGGCGGGCCGGATCGTGCCGACACGAAGCTCCGAAGATGGGGGACCTCAAAGCTGTTTCAAGGTTCCCTTGGGCAGAATCGAAGCCAGCGCGGCCTTCTGAATCTTGACCTGCACCCCTTCCGCCACTTCAACGGTCATGTAGACCTCACCCACCGCAGTGACCTTGCCGGCCAGGCCGCCATTGGTCACGACCTCATCACCCTTGGCCAGACCACCGGTCATCTGCTTGTGTTCCTTGTTCCGCTTCATCTGCGGGCGGATCAGCATGAAGTAAAACAGCACGATCAGCGCGATAAGCGGGAACAGCTGGGCGAACAGCGAAGGCTGCTGGGCGCCGGCCTGCTGTGCGTGGGCGGCAGAGATCAACCAGTCCATAGGAATTCAGCGTCGAAAAAAGGGCGCGGATTATGCCACGAAACGGGCCCTGAACTCATTGCGGAAGGCACCGAAGCACTGCCCGTCGATGGCTTGGCGAATCCGCGCCATCAGATTGAGGTAGTAATGCAGGTTGTGAATCGTGTTCAGGCGGGCGGCGAGAATTTCCCCGCAGCGCTGCAGATGGTGCAGGTAGGCCCGGCTGTAGTGGCTGCAGGTATAACAGGCGCATTCCGGGTCCAGCGGCCCCGTGTCATGCCGATGTCGGGCATTACGGATGCGGATCACCCCCTCACTGGTGAACAGGTGCCCGTTGCGCGCATTGCGCGTGGGCAATACGCAATCGAACATGTCGATTCCGCGCGCCACGGCCTCGACGATGTCCAGCGGCGTGCCCACCCCCATCAGGTAGTGCGGCGCGGCTGGCGGCAGAACCGGCTGCAAGCCGTCCAGCACCCGGGTGCGCTCGGCTTCAGGCTCCCCGACGGACAGCCCCCCGATGGCGTAACCGTCAAAGCCGATGTCGGTCAGCGCGGCCAGCGACTCACGTCGCAGCTCGTCATGCATCCCGCCCTGGACGATTCCGAACAGGGCACCGCCCTGTCCCGCGTGCTCCGCCTTGCAGCGCCTCGCCCAGCGGGCCGAGAGCTCCATTGACACCCGCGCCTCGGATTCGCTGGCCGGATAGGGCGTGCACTCGTCGAACTGCATGATCACGTCCGCACCCAGGGCCTGCTGGATCCGGATGGACTCCTCCGGGCTGAGGAAAACCTTGTCGCCATTGACCGGGGAACGGAAGTGCACGCCCTCCTCCGTCAGCTTGCGCAGATCCGACAGGCTCCACACCTGGAAGCCCCCGGAGTCGGTGAGAATCGGCCCGTCCCAGTGCATGAAATCGTGCAGATCACCGTGAGCCCGGATGATTTCGGTACCCGGCCGCAACCACAGATGGAAGGTATTGCCCAATATGATGCTGGCGCCCAGCCCCTTGAGTTCCTCCGGGGTCATGGCCTTGACCGTGCCGTAGGTGCCTACCGGCATGAAGATCGGCGTCTCCACCACCCCGCGCGCGAAGTGCAGCCGACCACGACGGGCGCCGCCGTCCTGCCCCAGCAGTTCGAAATTCATGGCGCACGCTCCAGCCACATGGCGTCTCCGTAACTGAAGAAACGATACCCCTGCGCCACCGCGTGCCGATAGGCTGCCAGCACGGACTCGTAGCCGGCGAAGGCGCAGACCAGCATCAAAAGGGTCGACTCGGGCAGGTGGAAATTGGTCAGCAGCGCATCGACGACACGGAATCGGTACCCCGGCGTGATGAACAGCCGGCTTTCCCCGTCGAAGGCCTGCAGCTCCCCATCCGCAGCGGCCGTTTCCAGGGCCCGCACGACGGTGGTGCCGACAGCCACCACCCGGCCACCGGCATCCCGGGTCGCGGCGATTCGGTCCACCAGGGCCTGACTCACCACCAGACGCTCGGCGTGCATCTGATGCTCGCTCAACTCTTCGCTGCGCATTGGCATGAATGTGCCCGCCCCGACGTGCAGGGTGAGAAAGTCGCGGCTGGCCCCGCGCTCATCAACCGCCTGCAACAGAGCTTCGTCGAAATGCAAGCCGGCCGTGGGCGCCGCCACCGCGCCCGGCGCGCGGGCAAAAACGGTTTGGTAGCGCTCACGATCCGCCGCATCAGGCGTGCGACGGATATATGGGGGCAGCGGCACTTCGCCATGGTCCTCCAGCAACTGCCACCAGTCGCCCGACTGAAGGCGCAACCGAAACAGCTGGCCCTCCCGTCCGAGCACCATGATTCGCGCCTGCCCGAGAAGCAGTTCCGTGCCATCGCGCGGGGTCTTGCTGGCGCGCAGAAAAGCCAGCACCTCGGAGTCCTGGAGCACCCGCTCGACCATGATCTCCACAGCGCCTCCGCTGGACTTGTTCGCGCGCAGTCGAGCCGGGATCACCCGGGTGTCGTTGAAGACCAGCAAATCACCAGGACGCAGCAATCGCGGCAGGTCGGTGATCTTCATATCACGGGTCTCGCCCGACTGAAGGGCCAGCAGGCGGGCATCCCTGCGTCGCGGCAGGGGTTGCTGGGCGATCAGCTCGGCGGGCAGATCGAAATGAAAATCGCTGCGTTTCATGTTTTTGCGGCGGGACCGGACGATGCCAGGAGTGCAATGGGGCGCGAATTCTAGCCTGATACCGGCCAGGCCTATGTTGTCGGCGGGGCAGTCGCTATAATCGCGGCCCGCTGCCGGAGTGGCGGAACTGGTAGACGCGCCGGACTCAAAATCCGGTTCTGGAAACAGAGTGCGAGTTCGATTCTCGCCTCCGGCACCATCCCACCGTGCGATTCACGGCGGGCGCATGCGGCATCTGCCCATGACGCTCAACGGGCCGCCTGCATTGGCCTGAGTGCGCCGATTACGGTAGATTTGCCGCGATGCCTACGCTTGGGGAGCGTTGATGAAAGCCTTTTTGTTCCGATCGGCCCATCTGGCCGGTTTCTGCCTGCTTTTGACCGCACAAACCAGTTCGGCTCAGACCATGAATGTGGCGGACCGGATTGCTGCGGCGGAAGATCGCGCGGCGGCGTACAAGGCCGAGAACGACAACCTCAAGAGCACCGTGGCGACGCAATCCGCCGCCCTGCGCCGCCTGGACCAGCAGGTTCAGGACCTGCAGACCCAGCTGCTGCAGCTCCAGCAGGATAGCGCCAGCCTGCAGCAGTCGCTCGCTGCCAGCCAGACCGAACTGAACGAGACCCAGGCCCGACTCGGCAGCTGCTCGACGGAAACCGCTCGCCTGACTCAGGCACTGGAGCAGCAACAGGCTCAGGCCCGTCAGCAAACCGGCGACGCCGAGCAGCTTCGTGATGCCCTGCAGGCCAGCCGCGAAGATCAGGCGCAGACTGCCGGCCAGCTGGCCAGTTGCGTAGCGGAGACCGCGCGCCTGAGTCAGGAACTGGAGCAGCAACAGGCTCTGGCCCAGCAGCAGACCGGCGACGCCCAGCAGGCGGGCGGCGCGCTGCAAGCCTGTCGCGAGGAACAGACCCGGACAGCCGATCGTCTGGCCAGCTGCGTGGCGGAAACCGAAGAGATGAGCAGCACGCTGAACCAGCTCAACACGCGGCTCATGGACTATTCCAAAGAAGCCCGCGACCGCGAACAGCACGCACAGCAGGAGCGGGACAGCCTGGCCACCGCGGACCGCACGCGTCAGGAGCGCATGACCGCGATGCAGCAAAAGCACCAGCAGGAAATGACGGCGCTGCAGGAGCAATATCAGCGGCAACTTGACGCCCTGCAGCAGCAGAACGCAGAACAATCCGGAAACAACAGCCGCCTGCAGGCCCAGCTTGCGCACGTTGCGGAACGCAGCCAGACCCTGCAGGCCGCCGTCAGCGAATGTGAATCCCGCCAGTTGCCTCAGGCCCAGACCGTGGCGGCACCTTCCCGGCGCTCGGACAATCCCGAAGTGGCCGCCTTGCAGGAAGCCTTGGCGCGAGCCAATGCGGAAATCCGCGAAGCCAATCAGCGTCTCAACAAGGAGCTGACCGTCGAGCGCACCCTGCATGCAAGAGCCGAAGCCGAAATGGAAAGTGACTTCAGGACCCGGATTCAGGACCTGGAATCCAAGCTGAAGAATTGCCGCTGATTGAAAGGCCCGGACCGCGTCACGTTGACGCGGTTTTCACACGCGCCGATTCATGCTCCGCGCTGATCAGAATCAGTTCGCGGGAGGCGCGACGTGCAGCAGCCATTGGCAGATTCCACGGCGGCCCTGACGCCGGCCTTTTGCCTGACTTACCGCGGCGTTGCGGAAGACGCCGACAAACCCCGCCTGATCGGCCTGTTCACCAAATTGCTGCGGCTGCCTGGGCCCGAAGCGGAGAAGGCTCTTGGCAGCCCGCCGATCCTGCTCACCAGCGATATCGACCGGGACAAGCTCCGGCGTCATCAACTGGGCCTGGCGAAGATTGGCTGCATCAGCAGCATTGATGAAGCCTGGAAGTACCAGCGCTGGAGCATTCCTGCGGTCTTGAAGGCGCGCTTCGAGCATCAGCCCGTGCGCCCTCGCGTCTATGCCCTGCTGCAGATTCAGCCGTCCCCCGGCTTCGGGCGACTGCACGCAATCAGCGCGAGGCTGCAGGACATCGAATGCCACGCGCTGAATCACGGTGATCTGCTGCTGGACAGCAGCGCAGACCACCCGGAAGGCGCCGGCAACTGGCTGCGGCGCGTCCGCAAGGCGTTGGCCCCCTTGCTCCGGGACTGGGGTCGCGAATACCAGTTGCAGAGCAGCTTCGCCCTGATCCCCCAGGACGGCGAACATCTTGAGGACCTGCTGGAGACGCTGCAGCGGCGGCTCAATCAACCGGCGGAAAGTCAGCGTGACACCAAACTGCAACAGCCTGCCTGGCCGATTGCCGGCGCGCGCTGGCGGCTGCTCCTGAAAATGCCTCACAACGCCATGGCACAGGCGAACCTCGGGGAGTCCGAAAGAGCCTGGCTGGAAGCCAACTGGCCGGCGGGTAGCGGATGCAGCGAGTTCGATGCAGCCGAACTGCGTCGCGTGCCGGGCTGGCTGAGCGAATTTACCGAGCGCGCAGGCGAGAGACAAAAGCGCGGGGCGCAGCTCGAGCAGCGTTTTTCTTCACTCGACCGCCTGCCCAGCCTGCCGACCGTAGCGATGAAGATCCATCGTCTGGCCCAGGATGAGAACAGCAGCCCGGAAGCCCTGACCGAAACCGTGGAACA
>JBFKIN010000003.1:0-27316 GCA_041632255.1 Oceanococcus sp.
GCCACTTCCGTGGACTGGGGCTTCGCCGAGACACTGGCTTATGCGAGCCTGATTGACGCCGGTCACAATGTGCGTCTGACCGGTCAGGACTGTGGCCGTGGAACCTTCTTCCATCGTCATGCCCGCCTGCACAACCAGCAGGAAACCCTGAGCTACACGCCGCTGGCCCATCTGGGGCCGGGGCGCTTTGACGTGCTGGACTCGCTGCTGTCGGAAGAGGGCGTGCTGGGCTTCGAATACGGCTACGCGACGGCGGACCCGGCTACCATGGTCATCTGGGAGGCCCAGTTCGGTGACTTCGCCAATGGCGCGCAGGTGGTGGTGGACCAGTTCATCGCGTCGGGCTTCGCCAAATGGGGTCGGCTTTGCGGCCTGACCATGCTGCTGCCGCACGGCTACGAAGGGCAGGGGCCGGAGCACTCCTCGGCCCGCCTTGAGCGCTATCTGCAATTGTGCGCCGAACACAACATCCAGGTCTGCGTGCCATCCACCCCGGCACAGATGTTCCACATGCTGCGCCGCCAGCAGATGCGCCGTCTGCGCGCGCCGCTGATTGTGATGACCCCGAAATCGCTGCTGCGCCATCCCATGTCGGTGTCGCAGCTTGAGGACCTGAGCAAGGGCGAGTTCCAGCATGTGATCGACGAGATGGATCCGATCGATCCGAAAAAGGTCACCCGGGTGGTGCTCTGCAGCGGCAAGGTCTATTTCGACGTCTACAAGGCGCGACAGGAAGCCGGGCTGGACAATGTGGCGATCGTCCGCATCGAGCAGATCTACCCGTTCCCGAGCGAGGCCTACGAGGCGATGCTGAAGCGCTATCCCAAGGCGCGCGACATCGTCTGGTGTCAGGAAGAGCCGGAAAACCAGGGGGCCTGGTACCAGATCAAGCACCGCTTGCAGGTGCCACTGAGTGCCCAGCACCGCATGATGTACGCCACCCGTCCGGGGGCCGCGTCCACGGCGACCGGTTACGCCAAGGTGCACGTCATTCAGCAGAACATACTGATGGAGGCCGCGTTGAAGGAAGGGTCGGTCCTCGTCGGCGGATAATGGTAGACATACGGGAGCCCAGATGAGCATTGAGATCAAGGTGCCGGCATTGCCGGAATCGGTCACGGAAGCGACGGTCGCGGACTGGCACAAGGCGGCCGGTGACAGTGTCAGCCGGGACGAAAACCTGGTCGACCTGGAAACGGACAAGGTCGTTCTGGAGGTTCCGGCCACTGCCGACGGCACCCTGGTCGAGATCCGGGTGAAGGCCGGTGACACGGTGACGGCTGGCGACGTGCTGGCGGTCATGGAGGAGGGCAAGGGCAAGGCCGCCGCGAAAGCGGCGCCGAAAGCTGCGGACAGCGCCGCCCCTGCCAAGTCATCAGAAGCGGACACGCCGACGGCCGATGTGGCTCAGAGTCCGGCCGTGCGCCGATTGCTGGATGAGCATGGTCTGGATGCGGCGGACATTCCTGCCAGCGGCAAGGGCGGACGCCTGACCAAGACCGATGTGCAGGACTACATGAAATCGCAGGCGCCTGCCGCGGAAAAGGCCGCGCCAGCCGCTGCGGCGCCCGCCGCGGACAAGCCTGCCGCGCAAGCCGAGCCGGCCCTGCCGGGCGCGCCGGGGCCTAGCGAGCGGATCGAGCAGCGGGTCCCGATGACCCGCATCCGCGCGCGCATCGCGGAGCGCCTCGTCGAGGCGCAGTCCACCGCGGCCATGCTGACAACCTTCAATGAGGTGGATCTGCATGCGGTCGACAAGTTGCGCAAGCAATATCGCGAGGTGTTCGAAAAGAACCACAGCGTGCGCCTCGGCTACATGAGCTTTTTCGTGCGCGCGGCGGTTGAAGCACTCAAGCGCTATCCGATCATCAATGCCTCGGTGGATGGCTCCGACATCATCTACCACGGTTATTACGACATCGGCATCGCCGTGTCCTCGCCGCGCGGCCTGGTCGTGCCCATCCTGCGTGACGCCGACAAGCTGAGCTTCGCCGAAGTCGAATCCTCCATCGGCGAGTTCGGCGCCCGGGCCAAGGACAACAAGCTGACGATGGATGACCTGCTGGGCGGGACCTTCTCCATCACCAACGGCGGTGTGTTCGGCTCCATGATGTCGACGCCGATCCTGAACCCGCCGCAGAGCGCCATTCTGGGCATGCACTCCATCATCAAGCGACCGGTGGTGGTCGGAGAGGAGATCGTGGTGCGGCCGATGATGTATCTGGCCCTGACCTACGATCACCGGATCATCGACGGTCGTGACGCAGTGCTGTTCCTGCGCACGATCAAGGAAGTTCTCGAAGATCCGGCGCGCATGCTGCTGGAAATCTGAATCCGGGCCGGCCCCACTGGCCGGCACCCGTTTCGCCCCCCAAAGGCACGGAAATCAAGATGAGCAAACACTACGACGTCATAGTGATCGGCGCCGGTCCGGCCGGTTATGTCGCGGCCATCCGGGCGGCCCAGCTGGGTCTGTCCACCGCCTGCATCGACAAGTGGGTCAATCATGACGGCAAGGCCGCCTTCGGCGGCACCTGCCTGAACGCGGGCTGCATCCCGTCCAAGGCACTGCTGGAATCCTCGGAGCTGTATTCGCGCGCCCAGCATGAATTTGCCGGTCACGGCATCGGCGTCGGCAAGCCCAAGCTGGATCTGGCCGCCATGCAGTCGCGCAAGGCCGGCATTTCCGGCCAGCTGACCAGCGGCATTGCCTCGCTGTTCAAGTCCAACGGCGTGGACGGTCTGGCCGGCACCGGTCAGGTGGCCGGCGCGGGCAAGGTCAGCTTCACCCCGCTGGGCAAGAAGAAGGCCGAGGAACTGAGCTGCGACAAGATCATCCTGGCCAGCGGCTCGGAGCCGGTGGAACTGCCGATGGCCAAGTTCGACGGCAAGTACATCGTCGATTCCTGGGGCGCCCTGGAATTCGACAAGGTGCCCAAGCGGGTCGGCGTGATCGGCGCCGGGGTGATCGGCGTGGAACTGGGCAGCGTGTGGTCGCGCCTGGGTTCCGAAGCGGTACTGCTGGAGGCGCAGGACGAGTTCCTCGCCGGCATCGCCGACAGCCAGATCGCCAAGGACGCGCTGCGTCAGTTCAAGAAGCAGGGCCTGGACATCCGCCTGGGCGCGCGGGTGCTGGGCGCCCAGGTGAAGGGCGCCGGCGTGGACGTGAGCTTCAGCGTCGGCGGCAGCGAGCACACTGAACGCTTCGATCGGCTGATCGTGGCCGTGGGCCGCCGGCCGCACACCGACGGTCTGTTCGGCAGCGGCGTCGCGATCGAACTGGACGACAAGGGTTTCATCGCGGTGGACGGCGAATACCGCACCAGCATGCCGGACGTCTATGCCGTGGGTGACGTGATCGGTGGCCTGATGCTGGCTCACAAGGGCAGCGAGGAAGGTGTCGCCGTCGCCGAGATCATTGCCGGCCACAAGGCGCAGGTGAACTATGACGCCATTCCCTCCGTCATCTACACCATTCCGGAAGTGGCCTGGGTCGGCAAGACCGAAGAGGCGCTCAAGGCTTCGGGGGCCGAGTACCGGGTCGGCAGTTTCCCATTCAGCGCCAATGGCCGGGCCAAGGCCCTGGAGATGCCGATCGGTCAGGTGAAGATGCTCGCCTGCGCTCAGACCGACCGGATTCTCGGGGTGCACATGGTCGGGCCTTATGTCTCGGAACTGATCGCGGAAATGGTGCTGGCGATGGAATACGGCGCCACCAGCGAGGACATCGCGCTCACCATGCATGCGCACCCGACCCTGTCGGAAGCAGTCCACGAAGCTGCCCTGTCCGTGGATGGCCGCGCCATCCATGGCATCAACAGGAAGCGCAAGTGATGCGGAAGCACCGATTGATCTGGGTGTTGCTGACGGCCGCACTGCCGGCACAGGCGGCGGAGCTGGACATCACCCTGGGCAACGACTCGATCCGCGGCGAATACGTGGCACCGATGGGTCGCAAGGTGGCGGACAATGTGTCCACCCTGGATCTGGGAGTGCTCTACAACGAAGAGAGCAATGCCGACCTGCTGCTGGGGCACCTCGGACTGATGATCTACGGCGACACGGGGGCGCGCAAGGCCAATGTGCAGGCCGGTCTTGGTGGTCGCGCCATCCTGCTGGATGCCGACGGCGGCTACTCCGGTCTGGCCATCGCCCTGGGCGGCATGGTCAACGGCCGGGTGCCGGATTTCAACCGCCTCGGCGGCAAGGTCTGGCTGTTCTATGCCCCGGACGTGGCTGCCTTTGATGATATCGATGGCTATCTCGAGTACGGGGTGGGCATCGACTACCAGCTGATCCGTCAGGCATCTCTGATCGCCGGCTATCGCAAGTTGGAGGCCGAGAACGACGGCCCGGGCGAAGTCGATCTGGAATCCGGCGCCTATTTCGGTCTCAAGTTCGTTTTCTAGAGAGAAAGTTCGTGGCAGGTCACAGCAAGTGGGCGAACATCCAGCATCGCAAGGGCGCCCAGGACAAGAAACGCGGCAAGCTGTTCACCAAGCTGGTCAAGGAAATTACGGTGGCCGCCCGGATGGGGGACCCTGACCCGGCGGCCAATCCGCGCCTGCGTCTGGCGGTGGACAAGGCGATGGCCCAGTCCATGCCCAAGGACAACATCGAGCGCGCCATCAAGCGCGGCTCCGGCCAGATGGAAGGCGATAACTACGAAGAAATCCGCTACGAGGGCTATGGCATCAATGGGGTCGCTGTCATGGTCGATTGCATGACGGACAACCGCAATCGCACGGTGGCCGAGGTGCGGCATGCCTTCTCCAAGCATGGCGGCAACCTGGGTAATGACGGTTCGGTCGCCTATCTCTTCGACAAGAAGGGCTATTTCCTGTTCGCGCCGGGTGTCGACGAAGACGTGCTGATGGAAGTGGCGCTTGAGGCCGGAGCCGAGGACATCGAGACCTATGATGATGGGTCGGCTGAAGTCCTGACCACGCCGGATGAATACCAGGCGGTGAAGGCGGCGCTGGAAGCCGCCAGCCTGCAGGCCGAGGAGTCTGACGTCACGATGCGCCCGCAGACCACTGTGGCGCTCGATGCCGAAACCTGGGAGCAGGTGCAGAAGCTGATCGACGCGCTGGAAGACCTGGATGACGTCCAGAATGTCTATTCCAACGCCGAGTCGAGTGACTAGCCTGAGGATACTCGGCATCGACCCCGGTTCCGTCCGGACCGGTTACGCGCTGGTCGACTTCGCTGCCCAGCGTTTCGTGCATGTGTACAGCGGCCACCTGGCGCTGGGGCAGGGAGAGATGTCAGGTCGCCTCGGGCGGATTCATGCGTCGGTGGCCGAACTGATTGCGCAGTATGCGCCGGACGTGGCGGCTGTGGAGTCGGTCTTCGTGCAGAAGAATGTCTCCAGCGCGCTGAAGCTGGGGCAGGCCCGGGGGGCGGCCATATCCGCGCTGGCCTGTGCCGGTCTGAGCGTGGCCGAGTATTCCCCGGCCAAGGTGAAGCAGTCCATTTGCGGCGGCGGACGGGCCGACAAGCAGCAGGTGAACTTCATGGTGCGTCGTCTGCTGGGCCTGGGCGAGATTCCGCAGGAGGACGAAGCCGACGCATTGGCGGTGGCGATCTGTCACGCCTTTCATTTGCCGCCCGCCGGTCGACGGGTCAGCGCATGATCGGTCGCATCGCCGGAGTCCTGCTGGAAAAGCAGCCACCACTGTTGCTGGTCGACGTGCAGGGCGTTGGCTACGAGCTGGAGGCGCCGATGTCGACGATTTACGGCCTGCCAGCGCTGGGCGAGCCGGTGCAGTTGCATACCCATTTTCTGGTCCGCGAGGACGCTCAGCTGCTTTACGGTTTCGCCACCCTGGCGGAGAGGCAGTTGTTTCGAGAATTGCTGCGCATCAGCGGAGTCGGCGGCAAGATGGCCCTGGCCGTGCTGTCCACGCTCAGCCCCGAGGAGCTTTTCGCGACGATCGAACGGGGTGATGCGGCGACGCTTGTGCGGGTGCCCGGCATCGGCAAGAAGACAGCGGAGCGCATGCTGCTGGAGCTGCGCGGTCGGGTCACCCGCTTTGAGGGCCTGGGAGTGACGGGAGGCGGACCGTCGGCGGCGACTGCGACAACCGAAGCGGAGGACGCGCTCGTGGCGCTGGGTTACTCCGCGGCTGAAGCCCGGCGGCTGCTGAAAGCCCTCGATCCGGACATGGGCACGCAGGAACTGATTCGTGCCGCTCTGCAGAAGGCGGCCCGATGACTGAGAGGCTGCTGGATCCGCAAGGGGACAGCGAGGAGACGCGGATTGACCGCGCCATCCGGCCGCGGCGGCTGGCCGAGTATGTCGGGCAGGTGCCGGTGTGCGAGCAGCTGGACATTTTCATCCAGGCCGCCCGCGCTCGCTCGGAAGCCCTCGATCACGTCCTGGTCTACGGTCCGCCCGGTCTGGGCAAGACCACGCTGGCCCACATCATCGCCGAGGAACTGGGTACGCAACTACGGCAGACTTCCGGGCCGGTGCTGGAGAAAGCGGGTGATCTGGCGGCACAGCTGACCAACCTGGAAGCCCATGATGTGTTGTTCGTGGACGAGATCCACCGTCTCAGCCCGGTAGTCGAGGAAATCCTCTACCCGGCGATGGAGGACTATCAGCTCGACATCATCATCGGGGAAGGGCCGGCAGCCCGCTCGATCAAGCTCGACCTGCCGCCATTCACGCTGGTCGGGGCAACCACTCGCGCGGGGGCACTGACCTCGCCGCTGCGTGACCGGTTCGGCATCGTGCAACGCCTGCAGTATTACAGTGCCGATGAGCTGACCCAGATCGTCGCGCGCAGCGCCGGGCTGCTGAATGTGCACACGGATGACCAGGGCGCACGAGAAATTGCGCGCCGCAGCCGCGGCACGCCGCGCATCGCCAATCGCCTGCTGCGACGGGTGCGCGACTATGCCGAGGTCAAGGGTGACGGGACGATCAGCGCCAGTCTGGCGGATGCGGCGCTGCGCATGTTTGAAGTCGACGAAGAGGGTTTCGACCAGATGGATCGCAAGCTGCTCGCGGCTCTGGTCCACCACTACGGGGGCGGCCCGACCGGGATCGACGCGCTGGCTGCCGCGATCGGCGAGAGCAAGGACACCATTGAAGACGTGATCGAACCCTATCTGATCCAGCAGGGCTTTTTGTTGCGCACCCCGCGTGGCCGCCAGGCCACGGCTCAGACCTACCGGCTGCTTGGCTTGCAGGCGCCGCAGGGCGGGTTGTTTGCCGGCAGCGGGGAATGAGCATGTTCACGATGCGTTTCCGTGTCTACTACGAGGACACCGATGCCAGCGGAGTGATGTACCACGCTCGTTACCTGGCCTTTTTCGAGCGTGCCCGCACCGAATACCTCCGTCATGCCGGCTTCTCCCAGGACGCACTGATGCGCGAGCAGAACATCGCTTTCACGCTCAGCGATGTCGCGGTCAAATATCGTTCGCCGGCCCGGCTGGACGATGAACTGGATGTCAGCGTCGCTGTCGAACGGCTCGGCGCAGCGTCCTTGAGCTTCAGCCAGACGATGCGCTGCGGGGACCGCCTCTGCGCCACGGCGCAGGTGCGGGCCGGCTGCGTCGCGATGGATACCTTCAAACCCACAGCCATGCCCGGCGCGGTACGCCAGGCGCTGGAGAAGATTGAATGTCGTTCAGCCACCTGATTCTCAACGCCAGTCTGCTGGTGCAGCTGGTCATGCTGGCCCTGTTGCTGGCTTCCGTCGTGTCCTGGTTTCTCATCGTGCGCAAGTCCAGCGTGATCGGCGGCATGCGCAAGGCGACAGACCGTTTCGAGGACAACTTCTGGTCGGGCGGACGCCTGCACGACATTTACGAGGCGGTGCGCCGAAACCGCAAGGAAGCCGCGATGGAGACCCTGTTCCGGGCCGGCTACGAGGAGTTCGAGCGTCTGCGGCAGCACGGCGGCGAATCGCGCGAGGCCATCGTCGCGGCGGTACAGCGTGCCCTCCGGGTAGCTCACATGCGCGAGGTCGATCAACTGGAACGGGGCCTCGCGGTGCTGGCCACCATTGGCTCCACATCGCCCTATGTCGGGCTGTTCGGAACCGTCTGGGGCATCATGCATGCCTTCATAGGCCTCGGAAACGCCAAGCAGGCGACTATTGCGATGGTCGCGCCCGGCATTGCCGAAGCCCTGATTGCCACCGCCATGGGTCTGGTTGCGGCCATCCCGGCTGTCATCGCCTACAACACCTTCACCAGTCAGGTGGATGCGCTGGAGTCCCGCTTTCAGGCCTTCGCCGAGGAATTCATCGGCATCGTGGAGCGCGGTGTGCGAGGCAAGGCCGACGCATGAACGGAGTCAAGAAACGTCGTCTGGCGCACGAGATCAACGTCGTGCCCTATATCGACGTGATGCTGGTGCTGCTGGTGATCTTCATGATCACGGCGCCATTGCTGACTCAGGGGGTCGAAGTGGATCTTCCCGACGCCGCCTCGGAGGCTCTCGAATACGAGGCGGAGAACGAGCCCATCGTGCTCAGCGTCGATGCTGGGGGGCGCTATTACCTCAACCGGGGTTCCGATCCCACCAGCCCGATCAGCGACGCGGAAATCCAGCGGATCGTGGCCAGCATCCTCAAGCACAAGCCCGAGACGCCAGTGGTGGTCGAGGGTGACGCCAAGGTGCCCTACGAACGGGTGATGTACGCCATGAGCCTGTTGCAGGCCGCGGGAGCCAAGAAGCTCGGATTCGCCACAGAGGCGCCTCAGTAAGTCGTCGACGTGAAACTCAGCCCGGAAGACATCTTCGCGCTCAGTGTCGCGCTGGCCCTGCATCTGCTGCTCGGTGCGCTGGTCTGGTTCGGTCTGCCTGATTTTCTGCCGCGGCAAGAGAGGCAGGTGATCCCGGTGCAGGCCGTGTTCCTGGATGCGAGCCGTTCACAGCTGCATGAGCAGAAGGCCCTCGAGGAAGCCCGGCGACGGGCAGAGGAAGAGGCCCGGCGCAAGGCGGAGGAGGAAAAGCGGCGCAAGGCCGAGGAAGCCGCGCGCAAGAAAGCTGAGGAAGAGGCGCGCAGAAAGGCCGAGGAGGAAGCGCGCAGGAAAGCGGAGGAAGAAGCGCGCAGGAAGGCTGAAGAGGAAGCGCGGAAGAAGGCTGAAGCGGAAGCCCGGCGCAAGGCCGAGGACGCCGCCCGCAAGAAGGCGGAGGAGGAAGCGCGCAAAAAGGCCGAGGAAGAGGCTCGACGAAAGGCGGAGGAGGAAAGGCGCCGAAAGGCCGAAGAAGCCGCACGCAGACAGCGCCAGGAGGAAAGCGAGCAACGACTCAAGGAGGCGCTTGCGGCGGAGGAGGCGGCGATCCAGGCCGAACGCGAAGCCCAGGCGCGTGCCGCGCAAGACCGTTCGGACCGGGCCGACTATCAGTTGCAGCTGTTCCGCCACATCCAGCGCAACTGGACACGGCCGCCGGGAATGAATGAGGATTTCTCCTGCCAGATCCGCATCCAGCAGCTGCCAGGGGGACAGATTGCCGGCTACCAGCTGCTGGAAAGCTGTGGCAATCCGTTCCTGGACGCTTCGGTGGAAAACGCGATCAAGAAATCCGATCCCCTGCCTTTGCCCAAAAACTCACGTGTGTTCGAACGCACCCTGACCCTGACCTTCAAACCGTGATCATTCGAAAACTGCTGTTTGCTTTCCTGCTGGGCCTTCCGGGTCTGTCTCTGGCCGACCTTGAAATCACCATCACCGGTGGCCAGGTTCAGCCGGTATCCATTGGCATCGTGCCATTCGCCACGGCAGGCAGCCCGGACTCTTCCACCGATATCGCCCGGGTGATCGAGGCTGATCTGGCCCGCAGCGGCCTGTTCAGTCCCTTTCCGCGCCAGGACATGATCGAGCGGCCCAGCCAGGAGTCTGAGGTGCGTTACGAAAACTGGCGCGCCCTCGGGGTCGAGCAACTCGTGGTTGGCGCCCTGCGCCAGTCGGAAGGGCGCTGGGTGGTCGATTTCCGTTTGCTCGATGCGCCCCGCGGTCAGCAAATGCTGGCCTACGAGATTCCGGTGAGCAGCGCGGGTTTGCGCTATGCCGGTCATCAGATCAGCGATCTGATTTACCAGAAGCTGACCGGCCATCGCGGCGTGTTCAATACGCGCATCGCCTATGTCACGGCCTCCGGGCCAGTGGACAACCGGGTGTTTCAGCTGATGATCGCCGACGCCGATGGCTTTGATCCCAAGCAACTGGTGCGCTCCACCGAGCCGCTGATGTCGCCGACCTGGTCGCCGGATGGCCGTCAGATGGCCTTTGTTGCTTTCGAAAATGGTCAGTCCGCCATCTATCTCCAGACCGTCGCCACGGGCGTGGTGCGCAAGCTGACCGACAAGCCGGGCATCAACGGGGCCCCCGCCTTTTCTCCGGATGGACGCAAGCTGGCGGTGACCCTGTCCTATGAGGGCAATCCTGAAATCTACCTGCTGGACATTGCCACCGGCGCCCTGAACCGGCTCACCCGGGACCCTGCGATTGATACCGAACCCGCCTTTTCACCCGATGGGCGGCATATCGTCTTCACCTCGGACCGCGCTGGGCGAGCCCAGCTGTACCGGATGAGCATCAATGGTGGTGATCCTGAGCGGCTAAGCTTCGAGGGCCGGAGCAACGCGCGGGCCAGCTATTCCCCGGACGGCAAGACACTCGCGCTGGTGCATCAGGACGAGCGCGGCTTCCGGATTGCGACGATGGACGTGAAAACCCGCCAGCTGCAGGTGCTCAGTAACGGTCCTCTCGATGAAAGCCCGAGCTTCGCCCCCAATGGCGTTGCTATAATTTATGCCGCCAAGGGTGCCCGGGGTGCGGAACTGGCAACCGTCACGACCGATACCGGTATCCGTCAGCGACTCAGCCAGGCCGGAGATGTCAGGGAACCGGCCTGGTCGCCATTTCACAACTAGGTGAATAAGACATGAATACAAGAATCCTACGCAGCCTTGCCATGGCAGGCGCCGTTGCTCTCGTGGCGGCCTGCAGCTCGACGCCCGAGCAGCCGGTGGTCGACGATGCCAGCGCCGCCCAGGACACGGACGGTGGCTTGTCCGGCAGCGCGGTCGACAGCCGGGAGCTTGCTCGCGCACGGGAGATGGAGCAGCGGGCCCAGCAGGACGCGGCGCTGCGCCGGCAGCTGACGGTCTATTTCGATTTCGACAGCAGCCAGATTCGCGACGAGTACACGGCGATGCTGGATGCGCACGCGCGATACCTGCGCGACAACCCGAACGTTCGCCTGCGTCTGGAGGGGCACACGGATGAGCGCGGAACCCGGGAGTACAACATCGCTCTGGGCGAGCGTCGCGGTGAAGCGGTCCGGCGAGCCCTGCTGTTGCGCGGCGCGACGCGTGGGCAGCTGTCCGTGGTGAGTTACGGCGAAGAGCGCCCGGCCGTTCTTGGCTCCGGCGAGGAAGCCTGGGCGCGTAATCGCAGGGTGGGTCTGGTTTATCAATGAAACGGCTGAGCCCTGTTGCCCTCGCGCTGCTGCTTGGCGGCTGCGCCAGTTTTGGCGGGAATGAGCCGGATCCGACGGAGATCCGGCTCAATGCCCTGGAGTCGGAAAACCGGGCGCTGCGCGCCCAGTTGACCGAGCAGGAGCGCAGGCTGAATGGTCTGGGCGCGGTGGAACTGGGCAGCAGCGTCGCCGGCATTGAAGAGAAGCTCCGGCTGATGCGCGGAGAGGTCGAGGAACTGGGCTACCGCATGGAACAGCAGCAGCAGCGTCAGAGGGCGCTGTATGTGGACCTGGACCAGCGGATCAGTCGGCTGGAGGGCGGGGAGGGCGGCAGCAGCACGTCCGCGCGCCCAGCCATGGACGACAATGCGGATCAGAAAGCCTATCTTGCCGCCTTTCAGCGGCTGAAAGCCGGCGAGTACGCCGCGGCGGTGAAGGGCTTCGGGGATTTGCTGGGCAGTTACCCGGAGAGTCCCTACGCACCCAATGCGCAGTACTGGATTGGCGAGGCGCATTATGTGCAGCGTGATTTCGATGCAGCCTGGCAGGCCTTCGAGCGGGTTCTGCAGCGTTATCCTGCCAGCAGCAAGGCGCCGGATGCGCTGCTGAAGCAGGGTCTGCTCCGTGTCGAGCAAGGCAAGAGCGCGGAGGCGCGAAAGCTGCTCCAGCAGACGGTACAGCGTTTCCCCAACAGTTCTGCCGCAGGCCTCGCGCAAGAGCGCTTGCGACAGATGGGGGCGGGTTAACTGGACTCCGCCCCCGTGCCTGTGGACAGTGCCGCCGTGCCGGCACAGCGGGTCAAGATCACCGAGGTGTTTCGCTCATTGCAGGGCGAAGCCCGGCAGGTGGGCCTGCCCACGACCTTCATACGCCTGACCGGCTGCCCGTTGCGCTGTCAGTACTGTGATACTGCCTATGCCTTTCATGGCGGTGAGTGGCAGGACGTGGACGCTGTGCTGCGGCACCCCTTGGTTCAGGCTTCCAGGCAGATCTGTGTCACGGGCGGCGAGCCTCTGGCGCAAAAGGGCTGCTTGAGCCTGCTGCGTGGTCTGTGTGATGCCGGTCATGAGGTCTCGCTGGAAACCAGCGGGGCGCTGGATATCCGTGCCGTCGATCCCAGGGTCTCGCGCGTGGTGGATCTCAAGACGCCCGGTTCAGGCGAGTGTGCGCGCAACAGGCTGGATAATCTGGCAGTTCTGACGTCCCATGATCAGGTCAAGTTCGTGGTCTGCGACCGGGAGGATTTCGACTGGGCCCTGGAACAGATTCGTGAATACGCACTGACCGATCGCTGCGAAGTGCTGATCTCGCCCAGTTTCCGCCAGGTCGATCCGGCGGAGCTGGCCGACTGGGTGCTGGAGTCGGGCCTCTCACTGCGTTTTCAGATGCAATTGCACAAGCTGTTGTGGGGCGATGAACCCGGCCACTGAGGACAAGGGTGGCACCCCGCGCAGTGCCGTGGTTCTGCTCAGCGGTGGTCTGGATTCTGCGACCGTGCTGGCCATCGCCAGGGCGCAGGGCTACCGATGCCACGCCCTGAGTATCGCCTACGGGCAGCGTCATTCCGCCGAACTGGACGCCGCAAAGGAACTCGCGGCCGTGATGGGCTGCGAGAGTTTCCGTCGGGTCGACATGGATATGCGTCTGATCGGCGGCTCGGCGCTGACCGATCACATGCTGGATGTGCCGACCAGTCCCACGGATGACATCCCCATCACCTATGTGCCGGCGCGCAACACGGTGTTCCTGAGTCTCGCGATGGGTCTGGCTGAGGTGCTCGAGGCCAGCGACATTTTCATAGGTGTCAACGCGGTGGATTACTCCGGTTATCCGGATTGCCGGCCAGAATTCATAGAACGTTTCCGGGCGCTCAGTCAGGTGGCGACGCGCGCCGGGGTCGAATCCGGTCAGCCCATGCGCATCCATACGCCGCTAATCAACTTGAGCAAGGGCGACATCATCCGACAGGGCGCAGCGCTCGGATTGGATTATGCAATGACCGTTTCCTGCTATCAGGCGGATGCGCGGGGTCGGGCATGTGGCGTCTGTGACAGCTGCCGCCTGCGGCGCCAGGGTTTTGTCGATGCCGGACTGTCGGATCCGACACGCTATCAGTCGATGGAAACTTGATTTCGCTGGAGAAATCACTATCCTTTCGCGTCCCGCCGCACCGGTGGGGTGCGCAAACCGTGCAATGGGTCGTTAGCTCAGTTGGTAGAGCATCGGACTTTTAATCCGCTGGTCATAGGTTCGAATCCTATACGACCCACCATTTCCTCCCCGGGGCGTCATCAGGCGCTCTCCGATTTGGCCGTCACGGACCTGGGAGATCGCCCCGGGCCTTGATGACTGCAGCGGTCAGACGGGCCGAACAGATCGCCCGCCCGCGCTCGGATACCAGATCGATCTGCCACGTTTGCAGCCGCTGCCCGGTCTTCAGGGGTCGGGCTGTGCCAATGACCTTGCCGTCACGAATGGCGTTCATGTGCGAGGCATTGAGCTCAACGCCGACCGCCATATGATCCTGGTCACACGCCAGATTGGCCCCAATGGATCCCAGGGCTTCGGCCAGCACGCAGGACACCCCGCCGTGCAGCAGGCCGAAGGGCTGATGAACGCGCTGACAGACCTCCAGCTCGCCGCGGACGAAATCGTCGCCGATTTCGCTGATGCGGATGCCCAGCAGTCCGTCAGCGCGACCCTGAATTGCCGCGTTCAGTGCGTCCAGGTTCGGATTTTTCTTCCAGATGCTCATCAGTCGATTCGGCGTTTGAATTTCTGGCAGCCCCAGGCGCTGCATCACGGGAATCGAGAGCACGGCGCGTGGCGATGGGTCACCAGTCGAAACCCGCATTGGTCCAGCGCAGCCGATCCAGCGGATCGTTGGCGCCGCCCGCGTAGAGTACCGGCCCGGGGGAACCGGCGTGAAGAGGGCGCCATCCGGCGGCTGCTTTTGAGGACGATCAGCGAGCCGGAATCTGGGCTGGCACTTGGGTTCGGGGTCATTCGCCCTTTGGGCCGTTAGGAACACCGCCGCGAACTGAGCCGGCGAGCCCCCGGGCAGGCGTGGTGCACCCGCTGGCACATCGCGAGCTCGCCGCGGACGAAATCCGCGCCGATCTCGGTGATGCGGATGCCGAGCAGACCGTCGGCCCGCTCACGGGTGGGCGCGTTGATGGCGGCCAGATCAGGAGACTGTTTCCAGATGCTCATGCGGCTGGCTTGCTTGGGTGGGAGATGAGGGCGGGGCGGCATCGCGTTGAAACAGGACGCTGCGCATGGCGATCGATCCCCAGTCGAAGCCTTCGTTGAAGAATGCCGCCTGCTCCCCAGTTTGTCGCGCACCGGCGGCATAGAGTAGCGGATACCAGTGTTCCGGCGTGGGGTGGGCGCGACGACCGTCGGCGCTGTCCAGGGCCGCGAGCAGCGCAGCGTCAGACCTGTCCTGTTGCAGCCAGTCGGCCGTGTGTTGATCGAAGCGGCGGGCCCAGTCCGGCGGCTGGCGCTGTCCGTCGCGCCTACGCATGGCCGCGTCCGGCAGATTGTGCACCGTGTTGCCGCTGGCCAGCAGCAGGATACCCTCGGCGCGCAGCGGGGCCAGCTGGCGGCCCAGGGCGAGATGCTCTGCCGGGGACAGGCGGCGATCCATGCTGAGCTGGACCACGGGGACATCGGCTTCGGGGTAGATCCAGCGCAGCACGCTCCAGACCCCGTGATCCAGACCGCGGCCCAGAACCGGCTCAGCCCGTCCGCGCCCGACAAGCTGGGCGAGCCGTTCGACCAAAGGGGGAAAGCCTGCTGCCGGATAGCGGAAGCGGCTCAGTTGTGGGGGAAATCCGGAAAAGTCGTGCAGGGTGCCCGGCGTCGGATCAGCGGTGACGAAGCCACCATCAACGAACCAGTGCGCGGAGATCGCCAGCACCGCGCGGGGCCGGGGCAGCCGCGCGCCCAGCGACTTCAATCCCTGGCTCCAGGGCTTGTCCTGAATGGCGTTCATGGGCGAGCCGTGACCGATGAAGAGCACCGGCATGAGAGGGGTCGTCATGTCATGCATGGGATAGGTCCAGTGGGGCGGGATCTCGGCAGCGCGAAATATCGGGGTGACCCCGTGGGGCCACCCCGGCAATTCGTCGTCTGCCTGCTCAGGCCTGGCGGCGGAGCAGTTGTGCGTCCAGGGCAGCCCGGCCACCACCGCTGAGGAACAGGGAGACCGAGGCCGCCAGCAGAGCCAGTGCGAACTCGTAGCCGTTGTTGCTCATGAACAGGCCATTGGCCAGGTGAGCGCTCAGGATGGCTACCAGCATGGTGAAGGCCAGCACGGCGGCGGCGGGACGAACCAGCAGGCCGGCGATCAGGGCCAGGCCGCCGAAGAATTCCGCACTGCCGGCCAGCAGGGCCATCAGCAGTCCGGGAGCGAGGCCGATCAAGGCCATCCACTGGCCGGTGGCCTCCAGGCCGTAGCCGCCGAACCAGCCGAACAGCTTCTGTGCGCCATGGGCGGCGAAGATGATGCCGACAGGCAGGCGCAGGGCCAGGGGGCTCCAGCCGGCATCGCTGTGCAGGAGTCGCTGGATCGGTCGGTTCAGGCCGCTGAAAGTGGCAGAGGGAAGGTCGCTGAGCTGGGTGGCTGTGTTCATGGTGTACTCCTTGGACATCGGTGGGGCCAAGCCGGTGCATTGGCGTGATGGCTACTCTAATTAGGCTCGCATACAAGATAAACGTGCTAAATTGAGAAAAACTGTTGCACGAAACGAGACAATGGATCGCTTTCAATCCTTGCGCAGCTTTGTCGGTGTCGTGGATGCGGGCAGCTTCGTTGCGGCTGCCGATGCACTGGGCCTGTCCAAGGCCGCGGTATCGCGCCATGTGAACCAGCTGGAGTCCCACCTGGACCAGCGACTGCTGCAGCGCACGACCCGACGTCTGTCGTTGACCCCGGAGGGCGAATTGTTCCTGGTCCGGAGCCGGGAAATCCTGTCCAGCCTGGAACAGGCCGAGGCGGAGATCAGCGCGCGCGGCGCCACGGTCCGGGGGCTGCTGCGTATCAATGTGCCGGTGACTTACGGGATTCGCCGTCTGGCGCCGCTGTGGGGTCGGCTGCGCGCCGAGCATCCGGCCTTGTCGCTGGACATCACCCTGGCCGATCGCCAGGTCGATCTGGTCGAGGAGGGCATAGACCTGGTCATCCGGATCGGCAGCCTGAGCAGCTCCAGTCTGGTCAGCCGGCGCCTGGCCACCACCCGCCTGGTCCTGTGTGCCCATCCTGACTATCTGGCGGCGCATGGCAGGCCCCGGCAGCCCGGGGATCTGGCCGCTCACGCGGTGATTGGCTACAGCTATCTGTCGACTGGTGACGAGTGGCGACTGCGGGGGGCGGAGGGGGAGGTGGCGGTGCGCACGCGGCCGGTGGTTCACAGCAACAACGGCGACACCTGCCGGGCGCTGGCCTTGGCCGGGCAGGGGATCGTGCTGCAGCCGGAATTTCTGGTGGGAGAGGATCTGGCCGCCGGTGATCTGGTCGAATTGCTGCCGGAGCATAGTGCCGGGACCCTGGGCATCTATGCGGTCTACCCGTCGCGACGACATATGGCGCCCAAGCTGCGTGCCGTGATCCACTTCCTCGAGGAGCAGCTGGCCGACGAGGCGCCTGTCAGGCCGCGGCGGCCGAGCGCCTGAGGTCGATACGGACCAGGCGGCTGCACCTGCGCGAGGCCGCTCCCGATGATGCCGGCTTCATCCTGGACCTGCTGAACGAGCCGGCCTGGTGGCGCTTCATCGGACAGCATGTGGTGGACAGCCTGGACAAGGCTGCGGTCGATGTCGAAAGCCATCTGCAGCCGGCTTATCGGCAGGATCGGGGCTTCCGGATCGTCACGATCAAAGGCGCCGGGCAGTCCCTGGGGCTCTGCGGTCTGATCCGGCTGCCGTTCCTGGACGCGCCCTGTTTGGGCTTTACCTTCCTGCCGCGCCGCTTGGGCAGGGCTACGCACGGGAATCCGCCTTGGCGGTGCTGGAACAGGCCACGAGCGCATTGGCGCTCCCGCGGGCGCTGGCCATCACCGTTCCCGGACATGTGGACTCGGTCGCATTGCTGACGCGGCTCGGCTTCGATGACCAGAGGCAGCAGCACAAGCCGGACAGCGGGGAGCGGATTGATGTTTACGCGCGGGATCTGCCGGACCGCAAATTGCCCGCGCCGCTCGGCTGATCTGCCGAGCCGTCCGGACGAGTCACAGCTGGCGCCAAATCCGCTGCGCAGCGCGTCGTATGGTGAGTCGCCGGTTGGCCGGCAGTTCGTAGACATGCCCTTGCGGGAGGCCAGCGCAAAGGCGATTCGGTTATCATAACGGTCTTTTGCCGCGGCCATGCCGGCACGCGGGTTTCCAGCTACGGGAGTAGGAAAATGACCGATCGCGTGACGCGTGCGGGACTGCAGGTAGCCTCTGTCCTCGACACCCTGATCAGCGAGCAGGTGCTGCCCGGGACCGGCATTGATGCCGACCGCTTCTGGCAGGGCTTCGCCGAAATCTTGCGTGACCTGGCGCCCAAGAATCAGGCCCTGCTCGCCAGACGCGATGAACTGCAGCAGCAGATCGATGAATGGCATCGCACCCGCAAGGGGCAGCCTCTCGACCTCGGCGAGTACAAGCAGTTTCTGAAAGATATCGGCTATCTCCTCGAAGAGCCGGCGGATTTCTCCGTCGAGACGCAGAACGTCGATGCCGAGATTGCCACGGTGGCCGGGCCGCAGCTCGTGGTGCCGGTGATGAACGCGCGCTTTGCCCTGAACGCGGCTAATGCGCGGTGGGGCAACCTGTATGACGCGCTCTACGGCACCGACGTGATCAGTGAAGAGGATGGCGCGGAGCGCGCCGGCGCCTACAATCCGGTCCGCGGCGAGAAGGTCATTGCCTTTGCCCGTCGCTTTCTGGATGAAGCCGTGCCGCTGGATCATGGCAGCCATGCCAAGGCGACCCGTTATTCGGTCGTGGCCGGTGATCTGAAAGTGGAATTGCAGGATGGCAGTACGGCGAATCTCAAGCGCGAAGACGCGCTGGTCGGCTACGCCGGCAGTTCGGATGCGCCCAGCCACGTCCTGCTGCGCCACAATGGCTTGCACATCGACATCGAGATCAACCGTGAGCACCCGGTGGGTAAAACGGATGCCGCCGGTGTCTGTGCCGTACACCTGGAATCGGCGCTCACTGCCATCCAGGATTGCGAGGACTCAGTCGCCGCGGTGGATGGTCCCGACAAGGCTCTGGTCTACGCCAACTGGCTGGGTCTCATGAAGGGCGATCTGGAAGAGAGCTTTGATAAGGGCGGCAAGACCATGACCCGCCGTCTGAATCCGGACCGAGAATACAGAGGTCGCAACGGGGGTCCGATCAGCTTGCCCGGCCGCAGCCTGCTGCTGGTGCGCAATGTCGGCCACCTGATGCGCACCTCCGCGGTGCTGGATGCCGAGGGCAATGAGGTGCCGGAGGGCATTCTGGATGCGGTGGTGACCAGCGCTTGTGCGGTGCACGACCTGAAAAAGACTGACGGGCCGCGCAACTCCCGCAGCGGCAGCGTCTACATCGTGAAGCCCAAGATGCATGGGCCGGAAGAGGTCGCGCTGACCTGCGAGCTGTTCACCCGCGTGGAAGACCTGTTGGGTCTGGAGCGCAATACGCTCAAGGTCGGGATCATGGACGAGGAGCGGCGCACGACCGTGAACCTCAAGGCCTGCATCCACGCCGCGCGTGAGCGGGTCATCTTCATCAACACGGGATTCCTGGATCGCACCGGCGACGAGATCCACACCTCCATGGAAGCGGGGCCGCTAGTGCCCAAAGGCGACATGAAGGGCTGCGCCTGGCTCAATGCCTACGAGGACTGGAACGTGGATACCGGCCTGGCCTGCGGTTTTTCCGGCCGGGCCCAGATCGGCAAGGGCATGTGGGCCAAGCCGGATGAAATGGCCGAGATGCTGGCAAGCAAGCAGAACCACCCGCTGGCAGGCGCCAATTGCGCCTGGGTGCCATCGCCCACGGCCGCGACCCTGCATGCGATCCATTACCACCAGATCGACGTGATGGCACGTCAGCGGGAAATCGCGGGTCGCGCCCGCGCCAGCCTCGACGACATTCTCACGATTCCGCTGCTGGCTGATCCGTCATCGCTGAGCCCGGAACAGGTGCAGCAGGAACTGGACAACAACTGCCAGGGCATCCTCGGCTACGTGGTGCGCTGGATCGACCAGGGTGTCGGTTGTTCAAAGGTGCCTGACATCAACAATGTCGGGCTGATGGAAGACCGGGCGACTTGCCGGATTTCCAGTCAGCATGTCGCCAACTGGCTGCATCATGGAATCTGCAGCGAAGAACAGGTGCGTGAATCCCTGGAACGGATGGCTGCCGTGGTGGATGGGCAAAATGCCGGAGATCCCCTCTATCGAAATATGGCACCGGATTTTGACGCGTCCGTCGCCTTCGCTGCCGCTTGTGACCTGATCTTCAAGGGCCGCGAGCAGCCCAGCGGCTACACGGAGCCCGTGCTGCACGCCAGGCGTCGCGAAGCCAAGCTGGCCCACGGCGGTTAAGTCTGTATCGATGCAGGTAGTCATTGCCTGCCGGGTTCTGGTGGACAGGCCCGGCTTTCGACCGTGCTGAACCGTTGCGCCAGCCTGCACCGGATCGCTGCGGGCCCCATGCAGCCACAACGTTGCCGTTTCCTGGAGGCGGCGGATCACGGTGTCTGGGGTCTGGCGGTCGATCGGGATGAACAGGCGGACGGGGAGGGCAGCGCCCTGTTGCTGAATAGCCTGCGCGATCAGGTCGCCAGCGGAGAGGATCTGACGGCGGCGCTGCTGGTTGCGCACGGGCGGTTGCAGCGTGAAAAGGGCGAGGCGCACTATGCTGGCGCGCAGGTCATCGCGATGCGCCTGATCCGGGCCACCAGCAGCTTCGAGATCGCCTGGGTCGGCGACATGCTGGCCTGTCTCGTGCGCAATGGCGAGGTGTTGCGACTCAGCGGCCCGAACGGGACGAGGGAAGCAGCCGGTGAAGTCAGAACCAATGCGCTGCAAATGACTGCGACCCGGGTCGATGGACTGGGACAGGCGGGTCGTGGCCGCCCCATCATTGATCGCAAACTGGGCCATGCACAGGCTGGTGACCTGCTGCTGTTTGGCGCAGGTTCGCTGGACGACACACTGCTGCAGGACGTGCTCGGGGATTGTCTGCGCGGGATGTGGTCTCTGGATTACAAGCTGGAGCGTCTGCAGCGCCGCTTGCAGTCGACCCTGACGGCGCCCATGCCGTTGCTGCTCTGGCGTGCAAAATGACCATGGCCTGACCGGCGGACATGCCGTGGCGGAATATTGATTGCATAATCCGCCGTTGGTCCTTATCGCCACAAAGCCACGGGCAACGCTTCGCCATGCCACGCATTCGCATTCCCCTTCAAGTCCGGGTCGTCGTCCTGCTGGGCGGCGCTCTGGCTGCCCTGCAGGTCTTTCTGGGGAGCGTATACGTCAGCACGGTGGAGGAGTCGATGGTGCTGCAGCGCAAGGCTGCCCGCGATGCGCTGCAGGACGCGGTTGCGCTGCGGGTGCAGGAGGCGGCGCGCAAGCAACGCGATGGCCTGGAGTTCTTCGCCGACATGGGACGTCAGCAGGACTACATCGTTGTCGAGGAGCGCACAGTCCGGGTCGAGCGCCAGGGGCAGCGCCCGCGTGCTCCCGCAGGCAGTTCCGTGACCACCCGCGTGTTGCGAAGCGAGCGCCGGCTGGAGGAAT
Source organism: Oceanococcus sp. (assembly GCA_041632255.1). Lineage (GTDB taxonomy): Bacteria > Pseudomonadota > Gammaproteobacteria > Nevskiales > Oceanococcaceae > Oceanococcus. Next base: position 21,231 of record JBFKIN010000003.1, read on the forward strand.
CCCTGGAGAACCTCACGGAGTATCGGGAATCCGGCGCCATCCTGTGGTACCGACGGGAAACCGGCGCATTGGAAGAGTTGCCGGAAGCCTTGCGGAGCGGGGCACTGAAGCTGGAGCGCGACACGCGAGGCACTGCCAGTCGAATATCCTGTGACAGTGCGCGTTGCGTGCTCCTGAGCGTGCGACCCTTCCGGACCCGTGATCAGGTTCAGATCATTGCGGTTGCTGCGACCACGCTCGATGGGATCGTCGCGGCTGCTTTTGGTGACGGCGCAGCCAGGGAGTTCTATCGCTGGCTTCCGGGCGAGCAACTGGCGGAAGACGTGGCCCAGCCTGCGCTGGGGCAGGCCGGGAGCGAGGAAATCTGGTCCGAAGCCCTGCCTGAGATTGGCGGAGTCGCGCTGGAATCCGGCAGCCTGCAGTATCCGATCCCGCTGGAAAAGGAACTGCGGAAACTGACGGAGGCGCGGGATGACTACGTCAAGATTGCCGCGACCGGTGTTCTGCTCTCGCTGCTGCTGATCGCGCTGAGTCTGCGTGGCGTGATCCAGCGGATCGGCCTGCTCACCCGGGCGCTGCCGCTGCTGACTCAGGAGCAGTTTTCGCAGGCGCAAGCCATGCTCGGCGACAACCGTCGCCGCTCGATCACGCCGGATGAAACCGAAACTTTGCTGAACGTCGCCTCCGACGTAGCGGGTCGTCTGGAGGCAATGACCGGCGAACTGCGTGACAAGGCCGTTGCCCTTGAACTTGAACGGGACCGCGTGTCGCTGCTGCTCAACACGGTGCCCGCCTGCGTGGTGATGCTGGATGGGGAGGCCCGGATCCTGTCCGCGAATGCGATGGGCTGCAAGCTTCTGGGGCAGACGGAACAGCGTCTGCTCGGCCAGTCGCTGCACGCGATGATGCCTGAAGAGGATCTGAAACTATTCCTCCGGTCGATGCGCCGGGTCAGCCAGAACGGACCGCAGCGTCATGTGGAAGCGCGCATCAAGGGCAGTGACCTGAAACTGCACACGGTCCAGTGGCATCTGGCGCCGGTTGGCGGGGAGGATGCGTCCGGTCAGATTCTGGCCGTCGGTCTGGATATCACGACTCAGAGGGTGACCGAACAGCGGCTGCACTGGCTCAGGGAGCATGATGAGCGCACGGGGTTGCTCAATCGCGAGGCCCTGCTGGGCCGGATTCAGGCTGCCAGCCGACCGGGCGTGCTGGTGTACATGCCCCTGCAGCGCAAGCAGGCCATTGTCGCGTCTCTGACCGACTCCGGCCGGGCCGGCCTGGCCGGCCATATCGGCAAGATCCTGGCTGGCGATGGCAGAGGAGACCGCGCGCTGGAATGGGGCGTGGTGGTGGACTGCATCTTCGCCGGCTACACGCGGGACCTGGAACAGGTCGAGCGCCGGCTGGCAGACATCCAGAAGCTGATTCGGGAGCGGCCCTATCGGCATGATGGGCGGGAGTTCCAGCTGGAGATGCAGCCCTGTTTCATTCGCCTGCGTGGCGATGAGCCCCGTGATTTGCTGCAGGATCTGCTCGCCGGACTCGAACTGCCGGTCACAGGATCCACCTGGATCGACGCCACCCAGCTGGTGTCCCTGCATCACGAGGAGCATCGCCGGTGGGTGAGGGAAGTGAGCGATGCACTGGCCCATCAACGCTTTTACCTGGACTTCCAACCGATCTTCGAGCTTCCCGGTTTGCGCCCCAGCCACAGCGAGGTTCTGCTGCGGATGCGAGGCGAGGACGGGCGGCCGGTTTCACCCGGCCAGTTTCTTCCCCACGCGGAACGTTCGGGACAGATCGTCGACATTGACCGTTTCGTGTTCGCCTCGGCCATCAGCAAGGCGAGGGCGCTGGCTGACGCAGGCATCCGGCATCCGCTGGCGGTCAACATGTCGGCCCAGTCCATGCGCGACGATCACGTTCTGGAAGAGGTCAGGCGATCCACCGCGGCGGGCGAGCTGGGTGCCGGTTCCCTGATCCTGGAAGTACTGGAAACCGAGGCCATCCATAACCTGGATTCGGCTCGCAAGATGCTGCAGGGCTTCAAGGCTCTGGGTGTGCAGATCGCCCTGGATGATTTCGGTGTTGGTTTTACCTCATTCGAATATCTCCGCGAGTTGCCCTTTGATTACGTCAAGATCGATCGCTCCTTCGTCATGCAGGTTTCACAGCGTCCGCAGGATGAGCAGTTGATCGCCTCGATTCATGAACTGGTGCTGAGTCTGGGCAAGAAAACAATCGCCGAAGGCGTCGAGGATGCCGAGGCGCTGCAGATCATCACACGCCTTGGCATACACGCCGCGCAGGGCTATCACCTCGGTCGACCGGGCGCGGACATCATCACGGGCGAGTTGCCCCAGTTGGCCCGGGTTGTCTCCACGCGTTGAGCCAGGGGCGCCGGCACGCGGCATCCCTCGCGCCGGTGGGCCAATTGACCCAGATCATGTCGGGAGCATGCGACCCATGAATTAATGGGCGATCTGCAGCGAGCCAGGGGGGGGCGATGCTGACTGTCCTGTTTCTGACTCTGGGTGGGTTGTTCCTGGCCGGTCTGGCGACAGATTTGCTGGGACGCAGGACCCGGCTTCCGCGGGTCAGCCTGTTGCTGCTTTTTGGTTTCGTGATCGGTCCCAGCGGGCTCGCACTGCTCCCGCCGCTCGGCGAGTCATGGCAGACCGGCATTACCCAGGTCGCTCTGGTCATGGTGGGCTTTCTGCTCGGGGAAAGCCTGACCGGCAAGCGCCTGCGGGCACATGGTCGCGAAGTGCTGGTGATTTCACTCCTGGTGACCCTGGCCACCGCGGCGGTTGTGTTCGCAGGGCTGTGGGCCTTGAGTGTGAGCCTGCCGCTGGCCATGCTTCTGGCCGGCATCGCGACGGCGACCGATCCGATGGCGACGGCGGATGTCATTCGCGAGTCACGCGCACAGGGCAGATTCTGCGACAGCCTGCGGGGTGTCGTGGCCATCGATGATGTCTGGGGCCTGCTGCTGTTCACCCTGATTCTCATTGTTGCCGACGTCGTGGTCGGCAATGGCTCTGCCGCGCGGGTGATGGCCAATGGCGGTCGCGAACTGTTCGGCTCAGTGGCGTTAGGTGCGGGCCTCGGCCTGCCGATGGCTTTTCTCAGCGGTCGCCTTCGACGCGGCGAACCGACTCAGGCGGAAGCGCTGGGTTTCGTTTTCCTGTGCGCCGGGCTGGCCATGTGGCTCGAATTGTCCTTGCTGCTCTCTGCAATCGTGATGGGCATGACCGTCGCCAATCTGGCCCGGCATCATCGTTATGCTTTCCACGAGATCGAAGGGATCGAGTGGCCTTTCCTCATTCTGTTCTTCATGTTGGCTGGCGCTTCACTGGATCTGAGCCTGATTGGGGCGACCGCACCCGTTTTTCTGGCCTATCTGCTGCTGCGGCTGCTGGGGCGCCTGGCGGGTGCATGGGCTGGCGGTTCGCTGGCCGGGAGCACCCCATTCACGCGCCGCTGGATGGGCGCCGCGCTGCTCCCGCAGGCAGGGGTGGCCACCGGGATGGCTCTGATGGCGGCGGAAAATCACCCGGACCTTGCCGAGCTTCTCATCGCCTTGGTGATCGGCACGACGGTCGTGTTCGAGTTTGTCGGCCCGATTGCGACGCGATGGGTCGTCCAGGCCTCGGGGGAGGCGGCGCCAAGATCCGGGCAGGGCGTGCCCGCCCAGAAGCCGGCCCGTACCGAACCTTAACCGGCGCGAGCGCTGACCAGCGCATGCGGCCCGAGCAGGGCAGTCGAGATGCCCGGAGGGGCGCAGGGCAGGGCGAGCATAGGTGCGCCGCCTCTCTCGGGCGCGCTACACGCGGCGTGTTGAAGACCCGATTTGTGCGCAAGGCCGATCATCCGGATGTCCCGCCAAGGCGTATAGACTGGAGTGTGCCCGTCAGGATGTGCGCACCGAGTGAAGACCACGAACCGGAACTCCCATGTCTACAACCCGTCTGAATACTGCCGACCGGCCACGCTCTGGTGTGAGCGCCAGCCAAAGCCTTTGCGAAACCGTCACAGTCCAGCGCTCCGCGGACGATGTCTATCGCTACCTGATGGACTTCTCGACAATCGAGCAATGGGATCCTGGGGTTTACCGGGCCGTCAAGACAACGCCCGGCGCGCCGTCGATAGGCACCCGCTTCAAGCTGATTCTCAATCTCCCTGGCGGGCGACAGGCGATGGACTACGAGCTCATCGAGCTTGAGGCTCCGAAGCGTCTGAAGCTGCGCGGGCGCGGGCCCGGTTTTCGCGTGACCGACACGATCGAGCTGCAAGCCCTGAAAGACGGGTGCTGCCGCATCGAATATCGTGCGGAACTGCATTTCGCCGGCTGGCGGGCGCTGGCCCTGAGCCCAATGCGGCCCCTGCTGCAGCGGATCGGCCGGCGAGCCGTCAATGGTCTCGCTGTCGCATTGGCACCGGAGCCGCTGCTGGATGGAACGGGCGATAACAATTGGAAGGAACGCCTGCTGCTTCCCGCCGCGATGGATTTCACCCGGCGTGGCTACCTGAACATGCCCAACAAGGGACTGAGCACGAGGATGGATGGACGTGCCGTGCTCGTGACCGGTCCCAGTTCGGGGCTCGGCCTTGCCACAGCCTGCGAGTGCGCCCGCCTGGGCGCCCGGGTCATTCTTGTCGGTCGGGATGAGGGCCGCCTGCAGCAGGCGCGCCAGTCCATTGCCGATTTCTCCGGTCAATCGCTGGAGGAACTGCCCCTGTACGTGGCTGACCTCAGCCTGCTCGCCGAGGTGAGGCGGGTGGCCGATTCGATCCGCGAGCACGAACCCGTGATCGACGTGCTGATTAACAATGCCGGGGCCCTGTTTGCCGAAAGAGGCGAGACCGCAGAAGGGCACGAGCGAGCCCTCGCTATCAACCTGCTGGCTCCCTGGGTGCTCACACATGAATTGATGCCGTTGCTGGAAGCCTCAGCAGGGCGGGTGATCAATGTGGCCAGCGGCGGCATGTATCTGCAAGCGCTGCGGCTGGATGACATGCAGTTTCGTCGCGGTCGCTACGACGGCGCGAAGGCCTACGCCAGAGCCAAACGAGCTCTGGTGAGCGTGACAGAAAGCCTGGCGGCAGCCTGCCCGACGCTGACGGTCAATGCCATGCATCCCGGATGGGCGGCCACGCCGGGGGTGGCCAAATCACTGCCGGCCTTCAACCGCGCACTCGGGAACCGACTGCGCGACGCGCGCATGGGAGCGGACACCATCGTCTGGCTGGCGAGCAGCCCGGCCGTAGAACACTGCAGCGGACTGTTCTGGTTTGACAGACAGCCGCGGCCCGTCGCAGTGCTGCCAGGCACGGCGGTGGGACCTGCGGATGCGCAGCGCCTGCTGCACTGGCTGGAAGACGCGGCGAGGGTGTAGGACCAAAAGTGGCTTCTGCCCAAGTCTGACTCACCAGCCACCCAGGACGATCGAAAGCGAATCCGTTGAACATATCGATGCAGGTTGGGCATCAATGGAATTCGGTGGGACAGAGCGAGGTAAAGAATGGACGGTTGGCGGCGTGTCGTGCCGGATCACGGGATTCTGCCCGGTCGTTGCGTCACATTCCGGCGCCAGGAAAGCCTGGCGGATGCACGAAAGGCGCTGTCAGGCAATGGGGAATTTTGGCTCCGGGCGCGGGTGGGGCTGGCCGGCACTGGTCGTAATTTAGAAGATTTAACATAATATACATTAGGCGCATTGGAGGATGAGATCTTGATGTGGTTTCCATGACCCATTCCTCAAGCCAGTCCCGAACCGCGTCACCGCCGTTGCAGGACAGTCAGGAGCCTGGCTTTCTCTCCTGGCGGCCGCGCGAGATCGCCTGTCATGCGTCAGTGCCTCCCTGGCAGCGCTGAGCTCTGCCGTGATGCTGACCGCGTGCATCTGGATCCGTTGCGCAGGCGCAGCCCGTTTGTACAACGCACGACCGATAATCTGGAATGGTGGCGCGGAGGCGCTGGCCCTGGCCAGGACCGTTGGCGTGGCCATTTGGAACCCCGATTGGTTATGCTTGCCGTTTCGATTGATGATTTGGGGAATTTGTCCGCCGATGGCACAGCA
>JBFKIN010000004.1:0-26406 GCA_041632255.1 Oceanococcus sp.
TCCGGGATCACACGATCCACGCGGAGTCGATTTTCGTTCTCCTCGGCGCAGATATGCAACAGCGCGTCCAGTCCGGCCTTGGCCACGGCATAGGCGCCCCAGAAGGCTTTCTGCTCCTCGCCCGGTCTGTCGCTGACGCCGATCAACTGGCCTTCCCGCGCCTGGAGCAACGGCAGGAGGGCCTGAATCAGCTGGAACGGGCCGTTGAGAGTGACGTCGAGAATCTGTTGCCAGTCCTTGGCGGGAAGATGTTCCAGCGGATGCAGGCCGGTGTGCAGGCCGCTGCACAGTATGAGCGCGTCGAGGCCGTCCGCGGTCAGTGCCTGCGCGAGTTCGCGATAGTGCCCCGGGCTGGCGCGCAGAAAATCCAGTTCGACCAGAAGCGGGCTGGCGGCACCCAGGCCCGCGATTTCGTCGTCCACCTCCTCGAGGCGGGCTTTGCGCCGCGCCAGCAGGATCAGATCGGCGCCGGCGCTGGCCAGCTGTCGGGCGAGCTCGCGGCCCAGTACGCCGGTGGCGCCTGTAATCAGGATCCGGCGACCGTGGAGGGAGGTGCTATTCGTCATGGAAGGTTTCGGCGAAAACGAGATGAGGTCGAGGGGCGGGCCGGCCTGCGGCTTGGCCGGGGCGCTGGCGCAGGGGTCAGGGCCGGTGGCAGCGCATCAGGTAGTTGACGTCGACATCGCGCCCGAGGCTGTATGTCCGGGTCAGGGGGTTGTAGTGCAGACCCTGCTGGGCATCAACCTCAAGTCCGGCCTGTCGGCACCAGCCGGCCAGCTCGGAAGGCTTGATGAAACGGGCATAGTCGTGGGTACCACGAGGCACGATCTGCAGCAGATGCTCCGCCCCCACGATGGCCATCAGGAAGGACTTGGGATTGCGATTCAGGGTCGACAGGTACAGCGCGCCGCCGGGCTTGAGCAGTTGGGCGCAGGCCTGCACGACTGCGGCGGGATCCGGGACATGTTCGAGCATCTCCATGCAGGTCACGAGATCGAAGCCGGCGGGTTCAAGCGCGGCCAGTTCCTCAATCGCGCAATGCCGGTATTCAATCGGCAGGCCCTGCGAACTGGCGTGCTGACGGGCTGCGGCAAGCGCATCCTCGGCGAGATCCACGCCGCAAGCGCGCGCGCCGGCGCGCGCCAGGCCCTCTGTGAGAATGCCGCCGCCGCAGCCCACGTCGAGCACGCGCAGGTCCGCCAGGTCGTCGAAGCGCTCGATAAAACTCAGGCGCAGAGGGTTGATGGCGTGAAGCGGAGCCATCGGCCCCTTGCTGTCCCACCAGTGCGCGGCGAGAGCGGAAAACTTTTCCAGCTCGTCCGGGTCGGCATTCCGTGGCCGTTCAGTCGCGTTCACGGTCGGCTCCCGCAATCTGCACCCGGTAGGCCTCGACCTGCTGGCCGAGCTCATCGACGTCGATGCTGGTCAGTTCGCCATCACGCAGCAGGCAGCGGCCCGCCACCCAGACATGGCTGACCTGGTGACGGCCGCTGCAATAGACCAGCTGCGAGATGGGGTCGTACAGGGGTTGCTGTTCCAGTCCTGACAGGTCCACGGCGCAGAGGTCGGCCCACTTGCCGGGTTCCAGGGAGCCAATCGCGTCTTCCTGGTCCAGGGCACGAGCGGCATTGATCGTGGCCATGGCGAGCACTTCGGCGGCGCTCACGGCGTCAGCCCGGCCTGCGGCCAGTTTCCCGATCAGCGCTGCACTGCGCATTTCCCCGAACAGGTCGAGATCATTGTTACTGGCCGCCCCGTCTGTGCCGATGGTCACATTGACCCCGGCCTGCATCAGCGCGTCCACGGGACACAAGCCGCTGGCCAGTTTGAGGTTGGACTCAGGGCAGTGCACAACGTGACAACCGGCGGCGGCAAGCTGCTGAATCTCCCCGGGTTTGAGCTGGGTCATGTGCACGGCCTGAAGGCGGTCATTCAGCAGATCCAGCTCGGCGATGCGCTGCAAGGGGCGCTGGTCGTTGTCCGCTTCGGCCTGGTTCACTTCGTGGGCGGTTTCATGCAGGTGCATGTGTACCGGCACGTCCAGCTGGTCGGCCAGCATGCGAATGCGTTTCAGTCCTTCGTCCCCGACGGTATAGGGGGCGTGGGGGGCGAACGCGGTGCGGATCCGCGCGTGGCCCTTGTAGCTGTCGTGCAGGGCCAGCCCCTTCTCGAAATACTCGTCGGCGCCCTGCGCATAAGCGGTGGGAAAATCCACCAGGATCATGCCGATCTGCGCGCGGATGCCGGCGGCGGCAACTTCCTGGGCGGTGGCCTCGGGAAAGAAGTACATGTCGTTGAAGCAGGTGATGCCGCCTCTGAGCATTTCCGCAATGGCGTGGCGCACGCCGATACGGCAGAAGTGTTCATTGGCGAAGCGCGCCTCCAGTGGCCAGATGTGCTGCTCCAGCCACTCCATCAGGGGGCGGTCGTCGGCGACACCCCGCAGCAGATTCATGGCTGCATGGGTGTGCATGTTGATCAATCCGGGCAACAGGGCCTGGCCCGGCAGATCCAGCACCCGGGCCTGCGGGTAGTGCTGGGCGCCCGTCGGCACGATGTCGAGAATGCGGCCGTCGGCCACCAGCAGGCTGTGATTCTCCAGCACGGTGGCGTGCGGCACCACCGGGATGATCCAGCGCGGATTGATGATGAGTTCGGGTTCGGCGGCGGACATGTTCAGGCGTATTGAGGTGCCCGCGCATTGTACCGGCACGTCGTGGCCTGCGTATCCGGTCGGGGCATGGGAAGGCCCCGGCACGGGGGCGCCGCGTGGTAGAATTGTTTCCTTTTTTCAGGTGGATCGCAGCTGCTGCCTTGGGGGAGTCGACGAGGCGGGCGAGGTGCGGATTCTGGCGGGACGACAAGTAGAACCATGAGCGAATTTGCCAAGGAAGTGTTGCCGATCAATCTCGAAGACGAGATGCGGCAGTCTTACCTGGATTACGCGATGAGCGTGATCGTCGGCCGTGCGTTGCCCGATGTGCGCGATGGCCTCAAGCCCGTGCACCGGCGGGTCCTGCACGCCATGCGTGAGCTGGGCAACGATTACAACAAGCCCTACAAGAAGTCTGCCCGCGTGGTCGGTGATGTGATCGGTAAGTACCACCCGCATGGTGATACGGCGGTCTATGACACCATCGTGCGCATGGCGCAGGACTTCTCCATGCGCTACCTCCTGGTTGATGGCCAGGGGAACTTCGGTTCGGTGGACGGCGACTCGCCGGCTGCCATGCGTTACACCGAAGTGCGCATGGCCAAGCTTTCGCACGAGTTGCTGGCCGATATCGACAAGGAAACGGTCGATTTCACGCCCAACTACGATGAATCCGAAACCGAGCCGAGCGTCCTGCCGACCAAGGTGCCGAACCTGCTGGTCAATGGCAGCACCGGCATCGCCGTGGGCATGGCGACCAATATCCCGCCGCACAACCTCAATGAGGTGATCGACGCCTGCCTGCGGCTGATCGACAATCCCGAGGCGGACATTGACGAATTGATGGAGTGCATACCGGGGCCCGATTTCCCCACCGCCGGCATCATCAATGGTGCCGCGGGCATCCTGATGGCCTATCGCACCGGCCGCGGTCGCATTTACATGCGGGCCCGGGCGGAGTTCGAGGAATTCGACCATGGTCGCGAATCCATCGTCGTGACCGAACTGCCCTACCAGGTCAACAAGGCGAAGCTGATCAAGCACATTGCCGAGCTGGTCAAGGAAAAGAAGATCGAGGGCATCACCGAGATCCGGGACGAGTCGGACAAGGACGGATACCGCGTGGTGATCGAGCTGCGGCGCGGCGAGAACGCGGACGTCGTGCTGAACAACCTGTATCAGCAGACCCAGATGCAATCGGTCTTCGGCATCAATATGGTCGCGCTGGACGGTGGGCAGCCCCGGCTGATGAATCTGAAGCAGATTCTGGAAGCTTTCCTGCGGCATCGCCGCGAGGTGGTGACGCGCAGGACGCGTTACCTGCTGCGCAAGGCGCGCGAACGGGCGCACATACTGGAAGGCCTGACCGTTGCCCTGGCCAATATCGACGAGGTGATCGCGCTGATCAAGGCTGCGCCATCACCGGCCGAGGCCAAGGCCGGTCTGGTTGGGCGGGCCTGGCCGCCTGGCGAAGTGGTCGCGCTGGTCGAGCGGGCCGGAGCGCAGATGGAAAAGAGCGCCGAATATGGTCTGCAGGAAGATGGCTACCATCTGAGCGAAGCGCAGGCCCAGGCCATCCTGGAGTTGCGCCTGCACCGCCTGACCGGGCTGGAGCAGGACAAGCTGCGTGACGAATTCAATGCCTTGCTGGAGCAGATCGCCGAGTACCTGCGCATCCTGGACAGCCGTGAGCGCTTGCTGGAAGTGATCCGTGAGGAACTGGTCGAGATTCGCGACAGCTATGGCGATGCCCGGCGCACCGAGATCGTGGCGACCCAGGAAGACCTCGAGGTCGAGGACCTGATCACGCCGGAAGACATGGTTGTGACGCTCTCCCATGAGGGCTACATCAAGGCCCAGCCGCTGGAGGTCTATCAGGCCCAGCGGCGCGGCGGGGTGGGCAAGAGCGCGGCGCGCACCAAGGACGAGGACTTTGTTGACCGGCTGTGGGTCACCCATACCCACGACACGCTGCTGTGTTTTTCCAGTGTCGGCAAGGTGTACTGGATCAAGGTCTACCGTTTGCCACGCGGCAGCCGCGATGCGCGGGGGCGGCCGATCGTCAATCTGCTGCCGCTGGAAGACGGCGAGCGGATCAGTGCGATTCTGCCGGTCAAGGACTATCCGGAGGATCGATTCATCTTCATGGCGACCCGGCGCGGCACGGTGAAGAAAGTGCCGCTGGAGCAGTTCTCACGGCCGCGCAGCGTGGGGCTGATCGCCCTGGACCTGCGCGCCGACGATCAACTGGTCAATGTCGGCGTCACGGATGGCGACGCCGACATCATGCTCTTCTCCAAGGAGGGGAAGGTGGTGCGCTTCCGTGAATCGGAAGTCCGTGCGATGGGTCGTACGGCGCTGGGTGTGCGTGGGATCAAGCTGATCGGTGACGATCAGGTGATGGCGTTGATCATCAACGATGGGGGCGAGATTCTGACCGTCAGCGAAAACGGCTACGGCAAACGCACCCCCATCGATGACTATCCCCTGCGCGGACGAGGAACCCAGGGCGTGCTGTCGCTGAAGAAGAGCGACAAGACAGGCCAGGTGATCGGGGCGGTCCAGGTCCATGAGGGGGACGAGATCATGCTGATCGCCAATTCCGGTCAGCTGGTGCGGACCCGGGTGGACGAGATCTCCGTGCTGAGTCGGAACACGCAGGGGGTGAAGCTGATTTCCCTGCGGGATTCGCGTCTGGTCGGTCTGGATCGCATCGCGGCGGATCTGGTCGACGGTGGCGAGGAGGCGGAGGACGTCAGCGATGACTGACGCGCCGGCAGTGAATTCGGGTCCGTGAGGCAGGCGGCGTCAATTCTGGTTCTGAAGCCCGTTGCGGGCTTCAATCGCAATTTGGATGGAAGATGAGCAGGGTTTACAACTTTAGCGCGGGTCCGGCGGCTCTGCCGGAAGAGGTTCTTGCCCAGGTCCAGCAGGACCTGCTGGACTGGCAGGGCACGGGCATGTCGGTGATGGAAATGAGCCATCGCGGCAAGGCCTTTGTCTCGATTGCCGAGCAGGCCGAGGCCGACCTGCGTGAACTGCTGGGCGTGCCGAGTCAATACAAGGTCCTGTTTCTGCAGGCCGGCGCGGCCGGACAGTTCTCGGCGATTCCGATGAACCTGCTTGGCGGGAAGACCCGGGCGGATTACGTCGTCACGGGCAGCTGGGGCAAGAAGGCCGTCAAGGAAGCCGGCAAGTACTGTGAGGCCGTCACGGTGGCCAAGCCGGACGGGGCTTTCACCCGGATTCCCGAGCAGTCCGGCTGGAACACCAGCGCCGATGCAGCGTACCTGCACTACACACCAAACGAGACCATTGAAGGCGTCGAATTTCACTGGGTGCCCGATTCGGGCGATGTGCCGCTGGTAGCGGATTTTTCCTCCACCTTCATGTCCCGCCCCATCGATGTGTCGCGCTACGGCCTGATTTATGCCGGAGCGCAGAAGAATGTCGGTCCGGCGGGCATGGTCATCGTCATCGTTCGCGAAGATCTGCTGGACCGGGCCAGCGCGCAGACTCCCATGGTGCTGAATTACGCTGAGCAGGCGGCGGCCGATTCCATGCTGAATACGCCGCCGTGTTTTACCTGGTATGTCGCTGGGCTCGTGTTCCAGTGGCTGAAGCGCCAGGGCGGGCTGGAAGGCATGGCCCAGCGCAACGAGCGCAAGGCCGCAAAGCTGTATGCGGCCATTGACGAGTTGGACTTCTACGCCAACCCGGTGGACCCGATGTGCCGGTCCTGGATGAACGTGCCTTTCACGCTGGCGGACGAAGCGCTGGATGGCGAGTTCCTGAAACAGGCGGAAGCCGCAGGGCTGTCCACCCTCAAGGGACATCGCTCGGTTGGCGGCATGCGCGCGTCCATCTACAACGCCATGCCGGAGGCCGGCGTCGATGCGCTGATCGCCTTCATGGAAGATTTCGCCCGGCGGGCCTAGTTCACTTCACCCACAGTTATTACGGATTGGGCGGATGATCTTCAGGAATTCGAACAGTCTGGGAATCGTTTCATGTCACCTCTAAGAACATGATCGTAACAGACGGAATTCAAAGCCATAATCTGTGAATTTTCGCGTCATCTTTGGATGGCCAGTACAGATTCGAGAAACCATGTACAAGATACTGACCCTGAACAATATTTCCGTCGTGGGCCTGGAGCGCTTTCCGCGCAAGGACTACGAGGTGGCATCCGACATGAGCACGCCGGACGCGATCATCCTGCGTTCCGCCAACATGCACGACATGCAAATTCCGGCGAGCGTAAAAGCCATCGGCAGGGCCGGCGCCGGGGTCAACAACATCCCGGTGCCGCGCATGAGCGAAGCTGGCGTGCCCGTCTTCAATGCGCCAGGGGCAAATGCCAACGCGGTGAAGGAGCTGGTGGTCACCGGCATGCTGATCGCCGCGCGCAACGTCTGCCAGGCCTACGGCTATGTGCGTGAGCTGGAAGGCAATGACGAAGAGGTCGAAAAGCAGGTCGAGGCGGGCAAGAAGAAATTTGCCGGTTATGAGTTGCCGGGCCGAACCCTGGGCGTGATCGGTCTGGGCGCCATCGGTGTGCTCGTGGCCAACGCGGCCCAGGCTCTGGGCATGCGGGTGCTGGGCTATGATCCGAGCATCACCGTACGCAATGCCTGGAAGCTGCACGCCGGCGTGGAACAGGCGGCATCCGTGGATGATCTGCTGTCCCGGGCCGACTTTGTCACGCTGCATGTGCCGCTGGTGGAGGGCACAAAGAATCTGATCAACGCCGAGCGCCTGCGTCAGGTCAAGAAGACCGCTGTCCTGATGAATTTCGCGCGCGGCGGCGTGGTTGACGAGGTTGCCGTGGAAGAGGCGCTGAATGCCGGGAAGCTGGCGTGCTTCGTGACGGATTTTCCGAACAACCGTTTGCGTCGTCACGACAAGGTGATCGCACTGCCCCACCTGGGTGCGTCCACCGGTGAAGCCGAGGACAACTGCGCGGTGATGGTGGCTGATCAGGTCCGTGACTATCTCGAAACCGGCAATATCCGGAATTCGGTGAATTTCCCCGAAACCGAGTTGCCGCTGGCCAGCGGGGTCTGGCGCCTGTGCATCGTGAACGCCAATGTGCCCAATATGGTCGGTCAGATTTCCACCCAACTGGGCGAGCACGGCATCAATATCGTCGATCTGCTCAACAAGTCGCGCGGCGAACTGGCCTACACGCTTGTCGATACGGATTCGGAGCCGCCGGCAGAGGTGATGCAGGCCCTGGAAGGCATCCAGGGCGTGATCAAGGTCCGGCTGCTTGAGCCGCGCGAGGTCTGAGGGCCGCCCGTGAGCAACGATCGGCTCGATCAGGCGCGCAAGCGCATTGATGCGCTGGATGAAGAGATCCAGGCGTTGATCTCCGAGCGCGCATTGATCGCGCAGGATGTGGCACGCATCAAGGCGGACATGGGTGATGGCGCGGACTGTTATCGTCCCTCTAGGGAAGCCGAAGTCCTGCGCCGGGTGGCGGAGCGCAACAAGGGGCCGCTGACGGATCAGGGCATGGTCCGGGTCATGCGGGAGATCATGTCAGCCTGCCTGTCCCTGGAATCTCCCCTGGAGGTTGCGTATCTCGGGCCAGAGGGGACGTATACGCAAGCCGCCGTGTACAAGCATTTCGGCAATGCCGTCAAGGCGCGGCCACTGGCCGCGATCAACGAGATCTTTCGCGATGTGGAAGCCGGCAATGCCGATTACGGCGTCGTACCGGTGGAGAACAGCACGGAAGGCGTGGTGAACTACACGCTGGACATGTTCGCCACCTCCTCGCTGCTGATCTGCGGTGAGGTGTCACTGGCCGTCCATCACCACCTGTTGAAGAAAAGCGGCGGGCTGGATTCGGTGAAAGAAATCTATGCCCACTCGCAGTCCTTCGCCCAGTGCCGGCAATGGCTGGACCGCAAGCTGCCGAAGGCGGAACGGATCACCGTGGCCAGCAACGGTGAGGGCGCCCGCATGGCGGCCGAATCCGACGGCGCCGCGATTGCCGGCAAGCCGGCTGCGGAGCGATACGGTCTGGGCATCATTGCAGCCAATATCGAGGATGAGCCGGACAATACCACCCGTTTTCTGGTGATCGGGCGTCAGATCGTGCCGCCCACCGGTGCGGACATGACCTCCATCCTGCTGTCTTCGCACAACAAGCCCGGGGCACTTTACGACTTGCTGCGGCCGTTCGCCGACGCCGGTGTCAACCTGACCCGCATCGAATCGCGCCCCTCGCGTCGCGCCCAATGGGACTACAACTTCTTCGTCGACATTGAAGGTCACTCCCAGGACCCGGCCATCAAGTCAGTGCTTGACGGAATGAAGCACAACGCCGCCTTCTTCAAGTTCCTGGGCTCCTATCCGAAGGCGGTGATGTAATGAGACGGCCCGTGGCTCCGGGCCGGCGGCGTTGCCGTTCCCGGAGCGGGTCATCCAGGCCACAGCCGCAGTGCGAGCCTGCCTGCAGGTCCGCTGCGCCATGCAGAAGAGTCAGATGACAGAATTTCTCAAGCACGCCAACCCGGGGATCGCGCAGCTGCGCCCATACGAGCCCGGAAAGCCGGTCGAGGAACTGGAGCGGGAACTGGGGATCAGCGACATCATCAAGCTGGCCTCCAACGAGAATCCGCTGGGGCCCAGCGCAGCAGTTGAGGCCGCGCTGGCCGAGCCGCCCGATCTGGCCCGTTACCCCGATGGCAGCGGCTTCCGTCTCAAGCGCCTGCTGGCCGCTGATCTGGGCGTGGAGACGGCGCAGATCACCCTGGGTAACGGATCCAATGACGTCCTGGAGTTACTGGCGCGTGTGTTCTTGCGCCCCGGAACCAACGCTGTCTGCTCGGCCCATGCCTTCGCGGTCTATCCGCTGGTGACCACGGCCGTAGGGGCCGAGTTGCGCGAGGTGCCTGCCTTGTCGCCGGAGGTTGAGCAGGGCTATGGGCACGATCTGTCCGCGTTCGTGGGGCTGGTGGACGAAAACACCCGGCTGGTTTTCATCGCCAATCCGAACAACCCCACGGGAACCTGGGTGGAGCCGGCGGCCATCGAGCGCCTGTTGCAGCAAGTCCCAGCTAACGTTTTAGTGGTGCTGGACGAGGCCTATTGCGAATACCAGGATGACAGCCAGCGTCCGGATGCGCTGGGTCTGCTGTCGCGCCACCCCAACCTGATCGTGACCAGGACTTTCTCCAAGGTCTACGGACTGGCCGGACTGAGAGTCGGGTACGCCTTGTCCTGTCCGGAGGTGGCGGACCTGATGAACCGGATCCGTCAGCCTTTCAACAATAATGCGCTGGCATTGCTGGCGGCGGAGGCGGCCTGGCAGGATCGGGCGCATGTCGCCGCCTCGGTGGCTCTCAATGCGGAGGGCATGGCGCTTTACGCCGACGCGTTGCCGGCCCTGGGGCTGCACTGCCTGCCAAGCCAGGCCAATTTTGTCTGTGTCGATTTTGGGCGGCCAGCTCAGCCGGTCTTCGACGCCCTTCTGCGACAGGGGGTCATCGTGCGGCCGCTGGGCGGATACCGCATGCCCCGGCATCTGCGGATCACCATCGGGACGCCAGAGGAGAACCTGCGTTGCCTCGAAGCGATCAAGGCGGTGCTGTGAAGCTGGGGCAGCTCAGCCTGATCGGTGTCGGCCTGATCGGGGGATCGTTGGCAGCCGCCCTGCGCGAGGTCGGTGCGGTTGACCGGGTACTGGCCAGCGCGCGGCGCCAGGAAACCCTGGACACGGCGCGGTACCTGGGCCTGATCGATGGCGGCGATACCGATCCCGTGGCAGTGACCAAGGGCGCCGATGTGGTGATGCTCGCGGTCCCGATGGGTGCCTGCCGTGGCGTCTTCGAGACCTTGCGGGACAGCTGGCCGGATCAGGCCGTGGTCACCGATGCGGGCTCTACCAAGGCGAGTGTGATTGCGGATCTGAAAGCGGTGTTTGGCGAAGTGCCGGCCAATTTCGTGCCGGGTCATCCGGTGGCAGGCACCGAGCGCAGCGGGCCTGCCGCTGCTTTCCCCGGTTTGTTCCGTCATCGCAGGGTCATCCTCACCCCGCTGGATCGGACCGATCCTGTGGCCACCGCACGGGTGCGCGCCATGTGGGAATGCGTGGGCGCCCAGGTGCATGAAATGAGCGCGGCGCATCACGATGAGGTGCTGGGCCTGACCAGCCATCTGCCGCACCTCATCGCCTACCAGCTGATCGAGACCCTGGCGCGGGTCGATGACACTCGGGAAGTGTTCACCTTTGCGGCCGGCGGACTGCGCGATCTGACCCGCATCGCATCGAGCAATCCCCAGATGTGGAGCGATATCATGCTGGCCAACCGGGAAGCCGTGCTGGCCGCCCTGGATCAGTATCTGGCGGATCTGGGCAAGCTCAGGGGGGAGCTGGCTGACGGCAATGCCGCGGCCCTGCTGGCCCATTTCAGCGCCGCCAAACAGGCCAGGGATCGCTGGATCCATACGGCGGAGGCGGAACGATGACAGCGCGACAGGACTGGATTGCACGCCCTGGCGGCAGCATCGGTGGAGAATTGCGGGTTCCTGGTGACAAGTCGATCTCGCACCGCTCCGTGATGCTCGGCGCCCTGGCGGACGGCGTCACCGAGGTCCGGAATTTTCTTCCGGGCGAAGACTGTCGCGCCACTGCCGGTGCGATGCGTGCGATGGGCGTGAAGATCGAGGAACTGTCCCGCGATCACCTGCGTGTGCACGGTGTGGGCATTGACGGTTTGCGGGCACCGGAAAGGGAGCTTTATCTGGGCAATTCCGGAACCTCGATGCGGCTCTTCTGCGGTCTGCTGGCGGCCCAGCCTTTCCCGTGCACGCTCACCGGAGACGCCTCCCTCAGCGGTCGACCGATGCGCCGTGTGACCGAACCGCTGAGCCGCATGGGGGCGAGCTTTCGTACGACGGACAGGGGAACCGCCCCGGTGGAGATTCTGGGTGGTCGGGCGCTGCAGGGCCTCGACTACGCCATGCCCATGGCCAGTGCCCAGGTCAAGTCAGCCCTTTTGCTGGCCGGCCTGTTCGCGCAGGGGCGCACCACCGTACATGAGCCCAAGGTCACGCGTGACCATACCGAACGCATGCTGCGCGGCTTTGGTTACACCGTTGAGCAGGCTGACGGCCAGGTGTCGCTGACCGGTGGCGGGCGCCTGACCGCGCATGATGTCCAGGTGCCGGGCGATCTGTCCTCGGCCGCGTTCTTCCTGGTTGCTGCAGCCGTCCGTCCCGGTGCACGCATCACGGTGCATGATGTCGGTATCAACCCGACCCGCACGGGTGTGCTGACCGCACTGGAGCGCATGGGCGCCAGGGTGGAGATCAGCAATGAGCGTCTCAGCATGGGAGAGCCGGTGGCCTCTGTCACGGTCGAAGGCGCCCCGCTCAAGGGCATCGAAATCGATGCCGAACTGGTTGCCCTGGCCATTGACGAACTGCCAGTGCTGTTCGTCGCGGCAGCCTGCGCTCGTGGCGACACCGTCGTCAGCGGAGCCGAGGAACTGCGGGTCAAGGAAAGCGACCGGGTCGCGACCATGGCCGAGGGGCTGCAGGCACTGGGCATCGACGCCGAGCCTCAGCCGGACGGTATCCGGATCCGCGGCGGGCAGCTGAGGGGCGGACGGGTCGGATCGCACGGAGATCATCGCATTGCCATGAGTTTTGCGGTGGCGGCGCAGGTCGCGGCCGGCGAGATCCTGATCGAGGACTGCGCGAATGTCGCCACATCCTTCCCGGGCTTCGTGGACAGCGCCACCGCGCTGGGTCTGGCCCTGGAGCCGGCGTCGTGAGCGTGGCGGTCATTGCCGTTGACGGGCCTGGCGGGGCAGGCAAGGGCACCCTGTGTCGCGGCCTCGCCCGGACGCTGGGCTGGCATTACCTGGATTCCGGCGCGCTGTACCGGCTGCTGGCCCTGCGCCTGAAGCGCAGCGGCGCGGATGAGGCGAGCGCCGCGGACCTGGCGGCGGACATGCAGATTCGTTTCTCCCTGGAGGACAATGAAGTCTGGTTGGATGGAGAGGCCGTCGCGACGCAGATTCGCACGGAGGAGGTGGGTGCGCTGGCTTCGGCCATTGCGGTGCGCCCGGATGTGAGGGCAGCGCTGCTGGCTCGCCAACGGACTTTCGCCCAGCCGCCTGGTCTGGTCGCCGACGGGCGCGATATGGGGACGGTGGTCTTCCCCCGGGCGCCGCTCAAGATCTTTCTCGATGCCAGCGCGGAGGTGCGCGCCCGACGGCGCGAGAAGGAATTGCGCGAGGCGGGTAAAACGGCTATATTTGAAAAGATTTTCCGCGAGATTTCCGAACGGGATCAACGCGACCGCGAGCGCAGCGCAGCGCCGCTGAAGCCGGCAGACGATGCCCGTCTGCTTGACAGCAGCGGCAAGAACGCTGCCGAAGTTCTGCAGCAGGCCCTGGAATGGGCCGGGCAGGCCGGGCTGGTCGACTGAGACTGTGAGGCATCGTCGGAGAACGGGAAATCCGCCATGGAGGGCGGATTTATTGTTTTAAGACTGTTGCGGCACGGATGGCTGTGACAATGAAAACTGGATTCAACACTTAACCCATGTCAGAAAGTTTTGCCGAACTCTTTGAAGAGAGTTTGAAAGCCGGCCAGAGCATGCAGCCTGGCGCCATCGTCCATGCCAAGGTGCTGGAAATCAAACCCGACGTCGTGATTGTGGACGCGGGGCTGAAATCCGAAGGCGTGATTCCGCTGGACGAATTCAAGAATCTCGATGGTGAAGTCACCATCAATCCCGGTGACGACATCGAAGTGGCGCTGGAGGCTGTCGAAGACGGCTTTGGCGAAACCAAGCTCTCCAAGGACAAGGCAGAGCGTATCCGCACCTGGGATCGCCTGACCAAGGCACACGAGAACAAGGAAATCGTCATCGGCACGATCTCTGGCAAGGTCAAGGGCGGCTACACGGTTGACGTCGATCGCGTCCGTGCCTTCCTGCCGGGCTCGCTGGTCGATATCCGCCCGGTTCGCGACACCTCCTATCTGGAAGGCAAGCCGCTGGAATTCAAGGTGATCAAGCTGGATCGCCTGCGCAACAACGTCGTGGTGTCCCGCCGTGAAGTGCTGGAAGCCGAGTACAGCCAGGAGCGCGAAATGCTGCTGGAGCGCCTGCAGGAAGGCGTGGTGCTCAAGGGCGTGGTCAAGAACCTGGTCGACTATGGGGCCTTCGTCGATCTCGGTGGCATCGATGGTCTGCTGCACATCACCGACATGTCCTGGAAGCGGGTCAAGGATCCGGCCGAGGTCATCGAGGTGGGTCAGGAAGTCGAGGTCAAGGTGCTCAAGTTTGACCGTGAGCGCATGCGTGTCTCGCTGGGCCTGAAGCAGCTGGGCGACGATCCCTGGGTCGACATCGCGCGGCGCTACCCGGAAAGCACCCGGCTGTTTGGCAAGGTCACGAACATCACTGACTACGGCTCCTTCGTCGAGATCGAAGATGGTGTCGAGGGTCTGGTTCACGTCTCGGAAATGGACTGGACCAACAAGAACTGCAACCCCAACAAGGTGGTGCATGTCGGCCAGGAAGTCGAAGTCATGATCCTTGACATCGACGAGGAGCGTCGCCGCATCTCCCTGGGCATGAAGCAGTGCGTGCCCAATCCCTGGGAAGAGTTCGCGCAAAACCACCAGAAGGGCGACCGCGTACAGGGCACGATCAAGTCGATCACCGACTTTGGCGTGTTCATCGGCCTGGACGGCGGCATCGACGGTCTGGTGCATGCCTCCGACGTGGCCTGGGATGTGGACGGCGAAGACGCCCTGCGTCAGTTCCAGAAGGGCGAGGAAGTCGAAGCCGTGGTGCTGGCCATCGAAGCCGGCCGCGAGCGCATCTCCCTGGGCATCAAGCAGCTGCAGACCGATCCGCTGACCTCCTTCATGGCCGAGCATCCCAAGGGCTCCATCGTCAAGGGCAAGATCACGGCAGTGGACCAGCGTGTAGCCAAGCTGGAACTCGCTGAAAACGTCGAAGGCTTCCTGCGGGCTTCCGACATCGCGCGCGAGCGGGTGGATGATGCCCGGACCGTGCTCAATGTCGGAGACGAGGTCGAAGGTCGCATCGTGACAATCGACCGCAAGAACCGCACCCTGGGCATTTCCATCAAGGCCAAGGAAATGTACGACGAAGATCAGGCGCTCAAGGAGTACGGCAAGTCTTCGGAAGACACCGGCTCGGCGACGACCATGGGTGATCTGCTCAAGCAGCAGATCGAAAACCAGAACTCCTAGTCGTAGCGTCAGCAGACGGATCTGGCCACAGCCCGCGAGGGCTGTGGCTATGTCTCTGGATTTTCTAGGAATTTTTAGGTAGGCTCGGTTGTCCGCAACCGGGCCTTTCTCGTTCCGGGGATCGGGACATGTACAGGATGTGGGGACCTGGGCACGAGGATGGGATAGCCAATGACAAAATCAGAACTGATAGACCGGCTGGCCATGAACCAGCGGCACTTGTCCCACAAGGACGTCGAATTGGGCGTTAAGCTCCTGCTGGATACCGTCGCGGATGCGCTGGCCAGCAATGAGCGTATCGAAATCCGCGGGTTCGGCAGTTTTTCCCTGCATCATCGTCCGGCCCGCACTGGTCGCAACCCGAAGACCGGTGAGGCGGTGGCCATCCCGGAGAAGCGGGTTCCCCACTTCAAACCCGGCAAGGAACTGCGCGAGCGGGTCAACGGGGAAAGCTGAGTCCGGACCGCGGCGCATTAAGGCGTCGACTGTCATATGATGTCGACATGGCGGCGGCGCATCACAGCCCGCCTTGACCCTCATCGCCAATCGCAGGTACGACTGGATGCAAAGGCTCATCATCCTGGCGCTGCTGCTGCTGAGCTTCTGTCTTGGCGCGGCCATCAGCTATCACAATCCGCAAGTTGTGGAACTCAATTACCTGACCGGCAAGCTGGAACAGCCACTGGGGGTTCTGCTGGTGCTTGTCGCTGCGGTCACCGTGGGCATCATGGTGCTGATCTACTGGTCGCTCACCTTGCCCCAGCGGGCGGAGCGTGCGCGAATGCGCCGGCGCCTGGAAAAGGCGGAAAGCGAACTCGCCAACCTGCGGACCCTGCCGCTGCAGGATGGGTGATTTCTCTGGCCTGATACTGCTGTTGCTGCCGCTGGCTGCCGCCACCGGCTGGTTTGTCGCCCGGCAGAGTGCGCCGCGCGAGGAGCAGGAGGTCAAGGGTCTCAATCCGGAATACGTGCGTGGTCTCAGCCACCTCGTCAACAACGATACGGACCAGGCGCTCGAGATTTTCATCGGACTGATCGATGCCGATGAAGGCACCATTGATCTGCATCTCACACTCGGGAGTCTGTTCCGGCGCAGGGGGGAGGTGGATCGGGCCTTGCGGATTCATCAGAATCTGGTGCAGCGCCCGCGTCTGAAGCCGGTACACCGCAATCAGGCCCGGTTCGAACTGGCCAAGGACTATCTGGCCGCCGGGGTGTTGGACCGGGCGGAGGAGATCTTCCTTGAACTGGCCCATCAGGGCATGTTCCTGAATGACTGCCTGTCCCGTCTGATGCGCCTGTACGAGCGCGAGCGCGAATGGGACAAGGCCATCGACATGGCAGAGTGGCTGGGCAGTGCGCAGGGACGGGATCTAGGACCGGTGATCGCGCATTACCACTGCGAGAAGGCAGAAGCGGCTGCACGACAGGACGACGAGCGCGGTCAGGCTCAGCAACTGCGTAAAGCCTTGCGGGCAGACCGTCGATGCGTGCGCGCGCAGATGATCGATGCACAACTGGCAATGAGTTCGGGGGATCCCGGGCGTGCACTCAAGCGCTATCGGGACATCGTGCGCCACCATGATGCCTTCATCCCGGAAATTCTGGACGCCTGGCGGGAGGCCGTGATCGCGGTCCAGGGAGAGGAGCGCTGGCTTGAGGAATTGGAGCGCAGCGGTCGGATGCACCCCAATGCGAGCCTGCACGTGGCGCTCATCCAGCAGCGGGAGGATTTCCTGAGCCTGCCTGAGGAGGCACGAGTCCGCCTGCTGGCCAGTTTGCGAGAACATCCCAGTTGGGTGGGGCTCCAGGCGTTATTGTCGCAGCCCTGGGCGGAACTGCCTGATGCCATGCGCGAGGTCCTGCATGGTCTTGCGGCGACACTGGAGGGCCCCATGCAGAATGCGGCACGTTATCGCTGCGGGCAGTGCGGCTACAGCGGACGCAGCCTGAACTGGCAGTGCCCCAAGTGCCTGCAGTGGAACAGCGTTCAGCCTCTGGATGACATTGCGCTGGAGGCGCTGGAGTCCGGAGTTCCGGCGGCCAGCGCAGTCAGTGGGTCGTCTGCTGGCTGAGACTGATGCCCAGCGCAACGCGTTCTGCGGCATCGCTGGGGACGTGTTTCATCGCATCCAGCCGGCGCAGTGCCGGCCGCAGGCCGCGACCGTTGGCCAGCTGTATGGCCAGACCGGGTCGGGCGTTGAGTTCCAGCACCAGGGCGCCTCGATCACGGTCGAGCACGATGTCGACGCCCAGATATCCCAGCGACGCGAAGTCATAACAACGGGCAGCCAGCAGCAGGACGTCCGACCAGTTCGGGATCTCGAAATCACGTAGCGGGTGACCGGTGTCCGGATGGTCGGTCACCGGCATACTGCGCATGACGCCGTGACTGGTCCGCCCGCTGTGCAGGTGCACGCCGGCGCCAACGGCACCCTGGTGCAGGTTGGCCTTGCCGTCGGACGCGCTGGTTGGCAGGCGCAGCATGGCGGCTACCGGAACGCCGCGAAAGACCAGGGTTCTGATGTCGGGGACGCCCTGAAAGCTGATGTTGCGGAAAACCGGGTCGACCTGCACGCAATACTCGATCATGGCCCGGTCAGGTACGCCGCCCAGGCTGAACATGCCAGACAGGATGTTCGAAATGTGATGGTCCAGGGTCTCCTGGCTGATGCTGGCTCCGCTGGCGCGGCGATAGTCCGGCCCCTTGCGCCCCGTGATCACCACGATGCCGTCGCCGCCAGCGCCTTGTGCAGGCTTGACCACAAAGCTGTCCCGGGGCTCGAGCCGCTCCCTGAGTCCGTGGATGTCATGCTCGATCGCGATGGTCTCGTACAGGGCCGGCACCGCGATGCCGGCCTGAAGGGCCAGCTCCTTGGTGCGCAGCTTGTCGTCGACCAGCGGGTAAAGGCGGCGCGGGTTGTACACCGAGATGAACATGCCGTTGCGCTCGTTCATCCCCATGATTCCGGCACGGCGCAGGGCCGTCCATGGCATGACCGGCCATTTCATCGCGCTTTCATCCAGACCGACCGGAAGCGCCAGAGTTCGGTCAGCCGGTAACCGGTGTAGCGGCCCAGCAGCAGTGTGGCGGAAAGTACGACAAGCAGCAGTTCCGGGAATACTCCGACCAGGTAGCGCAGCTGTTCGGCGTTCATGACCAGGAAGGCCAGCGTGGCCACCAGCAGACTGCCCAAGCCCTGCACCAGGGCTTCGCGCGCGCCGTGTTCTTCCCAAACGATGGACATGCGCTCAATCGTCATCGCCAGAATCACCATGGGGAAGAGAGCGACTGACAGGCCATGCTCGAAGCCCAGGCGGTAACTGGCGATGCTGATGCAGAGCATGAGCAGGATGACAATGATCAGGACCGCTGCGAGGCGTGGCACAAGGAGCAACTTGAGGTGCTCCAGAACGAGGCGTATGAGCAGGCCCATGGCGACCAGCAGGGTGAACAGCAAAACGCCCCAGTACAGCTCGGTTTCACGAAAGGCCAGCGCGATCAGCACCGGCATGAAAGTGCCGAATGTCTTGACGCCGATCACATTCCGTAGCAGGACTACCAGAAAGGCGCCCAGCGGCACGGTCAAGAGCACGGTGTACACGTTCTGGACGTAGAGCGGCAGGCCAAGCAGGGAAAAGGCGACTGCCGGAGAATCGGAGCGGCGAGCCAGCATGAGGGTGTCCCGCAGGCCACGACGAACCGAGAAGCGCAGCTCCGCAAGCTCTGCACCTTCGACCTCAAGCGTTCGGTCGGAGACCGTCTTCCAGACCAGGAAACGCTCCGGAAAGCGCTGTTCGCCGGTGCGCGGATTGAAAGGCAGCCATTCTTTTTCGTTGTGCACTTCCAGCCAGGGCTGAAGGCGCGCGTCCAGGGTGCCGTGTTTCAACGGCAGCCCGTAGACGACGCGAGCGGGGATGCGGGCGCCAGCCAGCACGTAGACCAGTTGCTGGACCCATTCGGCTTCCGTGTCCGCCTCGCCGCGCAGCAGGTTGACCGCAGGATCATTGTTGTCCTGATTGAGCTTGTGCACCAACTGACGGGTGAAGGAGGCAATGTCCGCGGACTGCGCCCGGACATTGCCCAGCAGACTCTCGATCGCAGTTCGGTACAGCTCCGGGTAATCCGGTTTGGCGGGGAAACCCGGAAATTTCCCGGGGTGCCGGGTCATGACTTCCTGCTGGGGTTTCAATGAGAGTCGGTAGTACAGGGACTGCAGGCCGACGGCGCGGCGCACCGACCAGTGCGCGACGCGCGAATGCTCGGTGGATTCGATGGCCAGTCCGAAGTCACGTGAGACGAAATCCTCGTCGATCACCTCGAAACCGGGCATTCGGGTGGGCAGCAGCAGACGGGCCTTCACCTTGCCGGCTGCCTGAAAGCTCGCACGGGCCTCGACCGTCCAGACCTCCGTGTGCTCACCCGGGTGCAGCGGAATCTTGAGCACCTGCCACTTGTAGTAACAAAGCCCGCCACCAGCCAGAATGAGCAACAGGGCCAGAAGGTAAACGCGGCTGTTGCTCACGCGCCCTCCTCGATCACGGTGTCGGCGGGGCAGCCCTTGCGCAGCTGGAAGGTCTGGCTCGGGTCGATGACGGCGTGCCGGGCCAGGAAACGGCGCCCCAGCAGCACGGGGTAGATGAAGTTGCTGCGATCCACCAGGCTGAACTCCGCTTCGGTCCTGCGACCGTCAAAACACAGGCCCAGCTTCACCACCGGCCTGCTGTTGTACTCCCCGACATGCTCCTTGATGCGGACCCGCCTGACCACCGGCCTTTCCAGCTGCTGCTCAAGTTTCCTGTCGAAGGAATCCTCGTAGCTCAGCGTGAAACGGACCCAGCGTCTACCGTCTTTCTCGAAACGTTCGATATCACGCGCGCTCAATGAGGAAGTCTTGGCCCCGGTATCCAGCTTGGCCTTGACGTCGTGGCCGGCGGGAAGCAGGACGACCCGTTCCACCCAGCCGGCTATGACCTTGCCGCCATCCGCCGTTGCCAGGCCGGGCAGGCAGAGCAGGACGCACAGGCCGATGGCGCGAATCAGGCCGCCGGAAAATGGCATAGTGACCCTCCTCAGAAATCCAGGAACTGGTGAGTCAAAGGCTCTCTTTCGAATGCTCAATTCTAAGTTGCTCATTTTTCAAAGATTATCTCAGGTTCTGCAGGGCGCTGGCCAGCCGATGGGCGCGACCCTGTTGCTGCTGCTTGCGCTGTGGCCCACGGCCGGCCTGACCCAGGAGGCGGTCGCGGCCGAGGCGCAGCCTGCGCCACCGATCGAGACACCCGCGCCGACCCCGACTCCGATACCGACGCTGAAGCTGCTGGGTGCGGAAATCGCGCCGGGTCAGTCACGTCGGCTGTCGTGGCAGGCCCGCTACGGGTTTGGGGAGCTGGATGCCTCCACGCCGGTGCAGGTCGTCCACGGGCGCAAGCCGGGCCTGGTCATGTGCCTGACGGCCGCGGTCCACGGAGATGAGCTGAATGGCATTGAGATTGTGCGGCGGGTGATGCAGGGCCTGGATCCGGAAGCTTTGACGGGTTCGGTGATCGGCGTGCCGATCGTGAATCTGCCCGGTTTTCAGCGCGGCTCGCGCTATTTGCCGGACCGTCGGGATTTGAACCGCTATTTCCCAGGTGATCCCAGGGGCAGTCTGGCGGCGCGCATCGCCAGGGACTTTTTCGATCACATCATCCGCCATTGCGATCACCTGGTGGATCTGCATACCGGGTCGTTTGCCCGCACCAATCTGCCGCAATTGCGCGCCGATCTGCGCAATCCCCGTATCGTGGAGATGACCCGCGGCTTCGGCGACATCGCCGTTCTGCATTCCCAGGGGGGGCGGGGCACGCTGCGCCGCGCGGCCAATGAGGCCGGCATTGTCAGCGTGACCATGGAGGTGGGCGAGCCCGATCGCCTGCAGCCGGATGAAGTCGCCCGCGGGGTGAAGGGCATCGAATCGCTGATGGGGCGCCTGGGTATGACACCGAAGAAATTCGTCTGGCGCGAGCCGCAGCCGGTGTTTTACGAGTCGCGCTGGGTGCGCGTGGATCGCGGCGGCATCCTCTTTACCAATGCGGAACTCGGGGACCGGGTCAAGGTGGGGGATCGACTCGGCACGGTCACCGACCCCCTCAGCAATGTCCGTACCGATGTGCTGGCGCCCCACAACGGACGGGTTCTGGGCCGGGCCTTGAATCAGTTCGTGATGCCGGGATTCGCCGCCTTCAGGCTCGGTATACAGACGACCGAGGAGGCGGTGGTGGAACAAGAAGGGCCGGCGCCGACCGAGGCCGGCGCGGAACCTGCCGCGGCCACGGGGGGAGCGGCGCGGGACCTGCCCATCGAGGATGAAGATCAGGAGCGGGAGCCGAATTGATCGGGCGGTTCGGCCGGCCTGGGATCAATGCGGTGGCTGTTCGCTTCGCCAGGCGTGGCCGCTGGCCCTGCGCCGGTCCTGCTGACGTGCCCTTTCGCGTTCTGATTCGGGAGCTTCGCTGCTGTACTGGTTGAGGCGGCCCTGCAGGCGCTTGCGGTCATGCTCAGCCAGCTTGTCCAGCGCCAGGCCGTTACGCAATTGGCGGATCGCAGTGACGTAGTCGCCGCGGCTGTGGGCGTAGCCGGACATCTGGAAGTGGGCCTCGGCGGTCTCGTTCATGTCCCGTGCGGCCATCGCCAGCAGCCGGTAGGTCTCCGAATCTTCCGTGAGCAGCAAGTCGCTTTCCAGCAGGTGCTGGCGCGCGGCGGCCGGTCGGCCTTCGCGAATCAAATGATCGGCGAGGCTGAGCAGCGCCGGTCGGGCCCTGGGGTGGCGCTTGATGGTCTGGCGATATTGCGCCTCGGCTGCGGCAGCCTGGCCCGACATGGCCAGCAGGCGGGCCCGGCTGAGCATGATGTTGAGTTGATCAGGCTGGCGCTTCTCCAGTGCGTCCAGATGTCCGGCCGCGTCCTTGAACGCGCGATTGCGCAGCAGGGCCAGGACCAGGGCGTACTCGTGTTCGACGCTGGGTTCGCGTTGGAACAGGGCTCGGGACGTCGTCAGCGCATCGCTGTCCAGTTCCGTCATCAGCAGCCGAGCGCGCTGTTTCATCAGGCGGTAGTCCAGGCTAGAGACGGCGTTGCCGGCCGGCAGGTTCTGCGCGCGTGAACGTGCCTCGGCAATCCGTGTGGTGTTGACCGGGTGGGTGCGCAGAATTTCAGGCAGGCCCTCACCGTAAAGCTGGCCCTTCTGAGACAGACGGTGGAAGAAGGAGGCCATACCCTGGGGGTCCAGGCCGGCAGCCGACAGCGTTCGGATGCCCAGACGGTCTGCCTCCAGTTCGTTGGCCCGGGTGAAATTGATCTGTCTCTGAATGGCCGCTGACATGCCCAGGGACAGCGCCGCCTGCGCCAGCTCGGGATCATTCGCACCGGCGATGATCGCGGCAAGCACCAGCGCGGTGGTTGCGATGTCCCAGCCGCTGCTCTGATCCATCGAGCGAGCGATATGGCGCTGGGTGACGTGGGCGATTTCGTGGGCCATCACGCCGGCCAGCTCGCTTTCCGTGTCACTGGCGGTGAACAATCCCGCATTGATGCCCACATAGCCGCCCGGCAGGGCGAACGCGTTGATCGCGCTGTCGCGCACCATGAAGAAATGGAACGGGATGTGCTGATCATTGGTGTGCCGCAGCAGGCGCGCGCCCAGGGCCCGGATGTAATCGGTCAACTCCGGGTCTTCCAGCACATAGCCGCCGCTGAGCAGCTGACGCATGACCTCGCGACCCAGCTGGGCCTCTTCCAGCGGAGACAGGCTGCGGTCGGCGGGCTCGCCGATGTAGGGCACATCGACATCGGATTTGGCCAGCGCAGTGCCCAGGAACAGGCTCAGCAGCAGGGTGGCCGCCCAGCGCGACGCATTTCGCGTAGCATGTGGGGCGGCCGACGGCAGGTGGTGGTGTCGAGGCATGTCCTGTTCGCGGGCAAAGGCAATTCACAGAGTAGTTTAGAACAGAGCAGCGGAGCTAAAGTTCATGGAAGCCGTGCGCGGCTGGTTTCGTCGCAATCTCGCCAACCCCCAGATTGTCAGTCTGACCATCGTCATCCTGGCAGCGCTGGTCAGCGTGACATTTCTCGGCGCCGCGCTGGGGCCGGTCTTCGCCGCCATCGTTCTGGCCTATCTGCTGGAAGCCCCGGTCACCCTTCTGCAGCGCTGGCGCTGCTCGCGTCTGCTCGCAACGATTCTGGTCTGGCTCACCTTTGTCGCGGTGTTCATGCTCCTGGTTTTTGCGGTGATGCCGCTGCTGACGCGTCAGGCGGGCCAGGTCCTGCAGGAGATTCCGTTCCTGATCGCGAACGTGCGCGAATATCTGCAGACTCTGCCGGAGCGTTATCCGCAGGTGTTCACGGCGGCTCAGGTGGATGAAGTGGTGATGATGCTGACCAGCAGCGTGGGCGAATTCCGCAACCTGCTGTTCGCGCGCTCCTGGGTGGTTGGGGTGGGCATCCTGTATGGCGGAATCTATCTGGTTCTGGTCCCGCTGCTCATCTTCTTCATGCTCAAGGACAAGGCGCGTCTGATCGCCTGGGGGCGGCAGTTTCTGCCGAATGACCTGGGCCTGGTGCAGACCGTCTGGAATGATGTGGACCGTCAGTTGGCCAACTACGTGCGCGGCAAGTTTGTCGAGATCGTGATCGTCGGTGCGGTCAGTTTTTTCGTGTTTCGCTGGCAAGGCCTGAATTACGCCGCCTTGCTGGCGGCACTGGTCGGATTTTCGGTGCTGATTCCCTATCTCGGAGCGCTGGTGGTCACCGTGCCTGTCGCCATGGTGGCCTATGCGCAGTGGGGATTCGGCAGTGAGTTCACCTGGATCATTGTGCTCTACGGCATCATCCAGGCCCTGGATGGCAACGTGCTGGTGCCCTTGCTGTTTTCCGAGGCGGTGGACCTGCATCCCGTCGCGATCATCACCGCCGTGCTGTTCTTCGGCAGCATCTGGGGCTTCTGGGGCGTGTTCTTCGCCATTCCGCTGGCGACGGTGGTCAATTCGGTGCTGGTGGCCTGGCCGCGCAACCTGCCTCAGGCGGAGACGGTCGGTGCCGACACGTCAAGCCTCCAGCGAGACAGTCGCGCCGGCGCCTGATCAGAGATTGTTGGAGGCGAAGTCGGCCAGGCGTGAGCGCTCGCCTCGGGCCAGGGTGACATGGTCGCCGTGTTCCCAGTCGCGAAACCGGTCTACGACGTAGGTCAGGCCGGAGGTGGTTTCGGTCAGATAAGGCGTGTCGATCTGGGCGAGGTTGCCCAGGCAGACGATCTTGGTGCCCGGGCCTGCGCGCGTAATCAGGGTCTTGAGCTGCTTGGAGGTCAGGTTTTGCGCCTCGTCCAGGATCAGGAAGCGGTTCAGGAAGGTCCGCCCACGCATGAAGTTCAGCGAGCGGATCTTGATTCGTTTGGCCAGCAGTTCGTTGGTCGCCGCGCGCTCCCAGTCCCCGCTGTCCAGGGTGCCGGTGAGGACTTCCAGATTGTCCATGAGCGCGCCCATCCAGGGGGTCATCTTCTCCTCTTCGGTGCCGGGCAGGAACCCGATATCTTCGCCGACCGGCACGGTCACGCGGGTCATGATGATCTCGCGGTATCGCGGCTCGTCCAGTACCTGAGCCAGGGCAGCGGCAAGGGTCAGCAGAGTCTTTCCGGTGCCGGCGGCACCGAGCAGTGTCACGAACTCCACGTCGGGGTCCATCAGGAGGTTGAGCGCGTAGTTCTGCTCCCGGTTGCGCGCATGCACGCCCCAGACGGCTGTCCGGCCTTCGACATAGTCCTTGATCAGTTCCATTTTCGCCCGCTCGCCGTGCAATTCGCGCACGATCAGCTCGACGGCGGCTTCGTCATCGCCGACGTGGACGAACTGGCCGACATGCAGATCCTTCACGGCCTCGCCCTGAACTTCATAGAAAGTGCGACCCACTTCGTCGGTCCACGATTTCAGCTGCTCACGGTCGTTCGCCCAGAAACTGGGCGGCAGATCGGTATAGCCGGTGTGCAGCAGATCCAGGTCATCCAGCACCCGGTCATTGCGATAGTCTTCCGCCTCCACGCCGACCACCGCCGCTTTGATCCGAAGGTTGATGTCCTTGGAGACCAGCGTGATGTGCCGCTGTGGATGCAGGTCCTGCAGCGCTATGGCGGTATTGAGGATGGTGTTGTCCGGCTTGTTGCCGGGCAACATGCGCGGCAGGTCCGCGTCGAGCAGATCTGTCTGGAAGAAAATGCGACCGCTGGCCAAATCGCTTTGCTCGACTCCGTGCAGCGTACTCAGCGACAGACCGCCAGCAATGTCGGCCTCACTTTTCCCGCTGACCAGCTGATCGATGTAACGGCTCACCTGACGCACGTTGCGGGAAACTTCGGACAGGCCCTTCTTGCCATTGTCGAGCTCTTCGAGCACCACCATGGGCAGGAAGATGTCGTGTTCCTGAAAACGGAACAGCGCGGAAGGGTCATGCATCAGGACATTGGTGTCGAGCACGAACAGACGAGTGGTCATGGTCTCAGGGGCCTGGCGAGCGGGGGACGGGCGGGGCAGGGTGCGGCCTCAGCCGGCAAGGCTGCGCACATGCTCGAGAACCTCTTCGGCGTGGCCCTTGACCTTGACCGGAGACCAGAGTCGATTCAGCTTGCCATCAACGAAGACGAAGGTGCTGCGCACGATGCCCATGTAGGTCTTGCCGTACAGCTTCTTTTCCTGAATCACGCCCAGGGCCTGGCACAGGCTCTCGTCCTCGTCGGACAGCAGATCGAAAGGAAAGCCCTGCTTGGCCTTGAAGTTCTCGTGCCGGCGCAGGCTGTCCTTGGATACCCCCAGGATGCGCGCGCCAGCCTGGGTGAATGCGCTGTGACGTGCGGCGAAATCCAGACCCTCCTGGGTGCATCCCGGCGTGCTGTCCTTGGGGTAGAAGTACAGCACGACAATGCGGTCATCCAGGGCCGTCAGCGTGATCTGCTGATCGCCGGTCGCCGGCAGGCTCAGGTCAGGTAGCGGGTCTCCGGGGGCAATGCTCATGCGTCGTCCTCTAGGATTTGATCGGGTCCAGGATACCGTCCGCGTTCAGATCGTCGCACAGATCCATGAAGGCTTCGCGCAGCGCCGGGGGCTGTGCCGTCACGGGCACATAGGTGACCAGCTGGATGTTCACCATCGCGGCGCTGGTCTGGCCTGCGCTGTAATCCTGACAGACCAGTTCCGCGATCACGCTGTCGTGGCTGGCGAAGAAGTCAGCGAGGTGAATCAGCAGGTCCGGTTGCTGTGGCGCATTGATTTCCACCGCATAGGGGCGGGTCTCGGGGCGATCATCCCGGTCCTTGGTGCGCCGACCCTGAATCTGAAGGTCCAGCTTCTGGGCGATGGCGGGGAGGGCCGTTTCCAGCTTTCCGATGCTGCTCCAGTTGCCGCTGATCAGCATCTGCGCCACGTGGGCGTCACCCAGGCCGCTGATCCGGCAGTCCAGAATCTCCCCGCCGCGTTCA
>JBFKIN010000005.1:0-26389 GCA_041632255.1 Oceanococcus sp.
GCGTTGCGGTCTGATCGCCACCGTAGGCGGCACCGGACTGTCCTTTGATGACTGCGTGACAGAGTCGGTCGCGCCGCTGTTGGATCGGACGATTCCCGGCATCATGGAAGCGGCGCGCCACTTCGGCCAGCAGCGCACTCCCCTGGCCCTGATCTCGCGTGGGGTCGCGGGCCAGATCGACGGCAGTCTGGTGCTGACCCTGCCGGGCAATCGCCAGGGTTTGCTGGAGAGCTGGAGTGCCGTCGCTGTCGGCGTGCTACACGCCATCGGCGTGATCCGCCGGCCACGCTGAAACCATGCTGCCCCTGGACGAGGCACTGGCGGTCTATGCCGAGGTGCTCCATCCCCTGCCCGAGCAGATGCTGAGCCTGGAAGCCGCCCATGGTCAGGTGCTGGCGCGGGACATCACCGCGCTGCTCCCCCTGCCACCGATGACGCAAAGCGCGATGGATGGTTATGCCCTGCGCAGCGCCGAACTGGATGGGGCGAGCCCATCGGCCCCTCGGAGCCTGCCGGTGTCCCTCGCCATTGCCGCCGGGACGTCTCCAGGTGCCCTGCCGCCTGGCACCTGCGCCCGGATCATGACCGGTGCCCCCCTGCCGGCGGGCGCCGATGCGGTCGAGATTCAGGAGAACGTCGAGCGGGATGGCGATATCGTGCAATTCCGCCACGCGGTGGCCAGCGGGGCGAATGTCCGCCAGGAGGGCGAGGAAGTGGCACAGGGCCAGGTGGTGCTACCCGCCGCGCTCCGCCTGGGCGCGCAGCACCTCGGCATCGCCGCCAGTGCCGGACATGCGGCGCTGGCCTGCCGACGGCCCCTGCGCGCCGCGGTCATCGTCAGTGGCGATGAACTCTTGCCGCCCGGAAGCGCGCGCCAGCCGGGGCAGATTTTCGAATCCAACGGGCATTTCCTGCGTCATTTCCTGCACGAGCACGGCGTGAGCTGCGGTCCCGCGCTGCGCTGCCCCGATGATCCGGCCAGGCTGCAGGCGGCGCTGGCGCAGGCGCTGGAGAACGCCGACCTGGTGCTGCTCAGCGGTGGTGCATCCGTGGGTGACCACGATTACAGCCGCGGCGCGGCGCAGGCCTGTGGAGTGGTGGAGCGATTCTGGAAGGTGGCCCAGAAGCCGGGCAAACCGATCAGCTTCGGACTCGGTCCGCGGGGCCAGGCGCTTCTGATCCTGCCGGGAAATCCGGCCTCGGTGCATGCCTGCATCCAGGTGCACGGCCGGGCAGCGATCGCCGCACTGCGGGGTCAGCCCGCACCGGCCACGGTGTCAGGCCGGCTGAGCGCACCGCTGCGGGCGGATCAGCGACGCGAACGACTCGTACGCGCGGTGGTCGCGGCAGACGCGGATGGCCTGCACTACCTTCCGCTGCCCTTCCAGGCTTCCCACATGCTCAGCAATCTGGCCCGGGCCCAGGCGCTGCTGCGCGTGCCGGCGGGTTGCGATCTGGCCACCGGTGCGATTGCACAGGCCTGGCTGCTGGGGCCACCCGAGCCGGCCGTCTAAGCGCGCGGCTTGAGCAACAAAGGCCCCTTCCAGTAGGGCCCCAGCGCCTCGGGCAGGCGGATGCTGCCATCCGGCTGCTGTCCATTCTCCAGCAGGGCCAGCAGCGTCCGCCCCACGGCCAGACCCGAACCGTTCAAGGTATGAACCAGCTCCGGTTTTTTCATGTCGGGACCACGCCAGCGCGCCTGCAGGCGCCGGGCCTGAAAATCCAGGAAGTTGCTGCAGGAAGAGATTTCGCGATAGGTCTGCTGCGAGGGCAGCCAGACTTCAAGATCGTAGGTCTGCGCCGCGCTGAAGCCCAGATCGCCGCCGCAAAGAGTTACGCTGCGGTAGGGCAGCTCCAGCAGCTGCAGAATGGTTTCGGCATCGGCGGTGAGCTGCTCCAGCGCGCTCCAGCTCTGATCGGGGTGGACGATCTGCACCAGTTCCACCTTTTCGAACTGGTGCTGACGAATCAGACCTCGGGTGTCCTTGCCATGCGAGCCCGCTTCCGAACGGAAACAGGGCGTGTGGGCGACAAATTTCAGCGGCAGCTCGGCCAGATCGCAGATCCGGTCGCGCACCAGGTTGGTAACCGGCACCTCGGCGGTCGGCGCCAGATACCAGTCCGTGCCGCTCAAGCCAAACAGGTCAGCCTCGAATTTGGGCAACTGGCCGGTGCCGGTGAGGCTGTCCCGGTTGACGATATAGGGGACGTAGACCTCTTCGTAGCCATGCTGCTCGGTGTGCACGTCCAGCATGAATTGCACCAGAGCCCTCTGCAGCCGGGCCAGTTGGCCCTTGAGCACCGAAAAACGCGCCCCGGTGATCGTGGCGGCGGCCGGAAAGTCGAGCCCGTGCAGCGCCTCGGCGAGATCGACGTGATCGCGCGCGTCCTCGAACCGTCTGGGCTCGCCCCAGCGGCGAACTTCGACATTGTCGCTTTCATCCGCCCCTTCGGGCACGTCTTCGGCCGGGACATTGGGGATCTGCAGGCTCCAGTCATGCAGGGCCTCGCGGATGTCCTCCAGTTCCTGCTTGAGGCCATCCAACTCTTCACCCAGCGCGCTCATCTCCTCGCGCAGAGGGGCGATATCACCGCCAGCGGCCTTGACCTTGCCAATCTCCTTGGAACGCGTATTGCGCTGAGATTGCAACTCCTCGGTGCGCACTTGCACGGCCTTGCGGCGGTCTTCCAGCGCATGGAAGCGCGCCACGTCGAGTTCGAAGCCGCGCTTGCGCAACGCAGCGGCGACGCCATCGATGTCATTGCGCAGCAGTTTCGGGTCGAGCATGATGCGAAAAATTCGGACACAAAGGCCGGCAATTCTACATGAGGGCCGGCTTCTCAGCAGGGAGTTGAGCTTGCCGTATCAGGGTTTCATCGCAGTGGGCGCCGGCGCCGCCCTCGGGGCCTGGCTGCGCTGGTGGCTGGGACTGCGCCTCAACAGTCTGGGGAGCGCCGTGCCACTGGGCACCCTCAGTGCCAATCTGATCGGCGGCTACGTGATCGGCCTGTGCCTCGGCGCCATCGCGGCGAGCGACGCGCTGTCTCCGCAGGCTCGGCTGTTCCTGATCACCGGCTTCTGCGGCGGCCTGACGACCTTCTCCACGTTTTCCGCGGAAACCCTGGAGCTGTTTCTGCGCGGTCAGATCGGCTGGGGACTGGGCGCCATCGGCCTGCATGTGGCCGGCTCGCTGGCCGCCACCGCCCTGGGCCTGCTGAGCATCCACTTGCTGCGTGTGGGGGCCTGAGGCCCCCTCAGCCCTTGTCCAGACTGCGCTGCTGCTCGGCCCGGATACGCCGGAGTTTGTCGCCGATGCTCTGCTCCAGACCGTGGCTGGTGGGTTCGTAGTAAAGCCGCCCGCGCAGCGCATCGGGCAGATAGTGTTCCCCCCAGGCCACGCCCTGGGCTTCGTCGTGCGCGTAGCGGTAGGCGGCGCCGTGGCCGAGCTTTTTCATCAGGGCAGTCGGGGCGTTGCGCAGTTTTTCAGGCACCGGCAGGCTCCCCTGCTCTTCGACGTCCTGACAGGCCTTGTTCCAGGCCTTGTAGACCGCGTTGCTCTTGGGCGCGCAGGCCAGGTAAACCGCCGCCTGGGCCAGCGCCAGATCGCCTTCCGGGCTACCTAGGCGCTCCCAGCAATCGGCGGCGTCCAGGCACAGGCCGAGCAGGCGCGGGTCAGCGTTGCCGATGTCCTCGCTGGCCATGCGGATCAGCCGGCGGGCGATGTAGCGCGGATCGCAGCCGCCGTCGATCATCCGCGCCAGCCAGTACAGGGCGGCGTCCGGATCGCTGCCACGCACGGATTTGTGCAAAGCGGAAATCTGATCGTAGAACTGATCGCCGCCCTTGTCGAAAGCCCGGGGCTGGGCGCGCAGGGCCCTGTCCAGCAGGGCCATGTCGATCGCCTTCCCGCCCGCCAGCGCCGCCGCCTGTTCCAGCATGTTGAGCGCCCTGCGGCCGTCGCCGTCGGACAGCGCCACGAGTCGCTGCAGGGCCTCGGACGTGATGCCGAGCTTGCCGTCGTAACCCTCGGGCGCGTCCAGCGCTCGGCGGATCAGCTGCTCGAGCGCTCCCGCGTCCAGCGCCCGCAGCACCTGCACCTGGAGACGGGACAGCAGGGCCCGATTGATGCTGAAGGACGGATTTTCAGTGGTCGCGCCTATGAAAACGATGCGGCCGCTTTCCACCCAGGGCAGCAGGGCGTCCTGCTGGGCCTTGTTGAAGCGGTGCACCTCATCCATGAACAGGACCCCGGCCGGCTGGTCGGGCAGGCCGTCCACCGCGGCGCGAAGATCCTTCACCCCGCTCTGCACGGCTGACAGCAGCGCGATTTCGCGACCGCTCTCCTGCGCCAGCACCCGGGCCAGCGTCGTCTTGCCAACCCCCGGCGGCCCCCACAGCAACAGGCTGGGCAGTTGTCCCTGATCCAGCAGGCGGCGCAGGCTCGCACCGGCGCCCAGAATCTGCTCCTGGCCCGCGATCTCGTCCAGGCTGCGCGGCCGCAGGCGCTCGGCCAGTGGTCTCACGGCATGGCCCGCAGCCGGGGCAGGATCCAGCGCGCCAGCAGCAACCCCAGGGCTGCACCCAGCACATCGGCCAGCCAGTCCAGAAACTCGGCGCTGCGGTAAGTTGTCAGGGACTGCAGCCATTCAATCAGCAGGCCCAGGGCCACGAGGGCCATGCCGGTCGCCAGGGCCGGCAGACGCAGCCCGAGCCAGAAACCACCTGCCGCGAACATCAGCAGGTGGGCCAGCTTGTCGATCAGCTGGAACTCGTCGTCGCCAGGCAGCTCCAGGGGCATCAGACAGGCGATGCTCAGCACCAGCAGCCAGGCCAGGGCACCGGCCAGCCAGAGCCACTCACGGAGCGGCACGCTCGTCCACCACGGTCACGCCCTGCGGCGCCTTGAACAGGAAGCGGCCGGGGTCGATCTCGACATTGGGCCGAAGATCAATCAGACGCAGCTGGGTCAGCTGGCCGAGGCGATCTTCCAGATGCACCCGACGCGGCTGGCCGTTCACCAGACCGATCCGTATCTGGGAGAAGTCGGACTCCGTGTCGCGCGGGATCAACCGCAGCCAGGCCAGGCCGTCGGCATCCGGCAGGCGCTCGAAACGGTAGTTGTCCAGCATCGCCAGATCGCCGCCGAGCAGTTCGGCGGGGGTGCCGCTGAGGCTCTGCTTGGCATCGCGCAGGGTGACCTGACGCAGATCGACATCGTAATGCCACAGCTGGCGGCCATCGGAACCCAGCCGCAGATCGTAGGGCGCATCGTACAGCCACAGGAATCGTCCCGGTCGCTGCAGCCAGAGGCGCCCGGCATAACGCTCCAGGGTCTCGCCGTCCTCATCGATCAGACGTTGTTCAAAGTCGGCCGTGAGCGCGCCCACGGTGCGGTAGAAGCCGCGCAGATCTTCCAAGGGATCGGCCAGTGCTGCACCGCTCCACAGGAGCAGACCAAGGGCCGGGATCAGGCCACGCATCAACCTTCCACCGGCGGCGGCGCCATGACTTCCCGCTGACCCTTGTCGTTCTGGGCACTGACCACGCCGGCGGCCTCCATGTCCTCGACGATGCGGGCAGCCCGGTTGTAACCGATCTTGAGCCGACGCTGAACCCACGAGATCGAGGCCTTGCGGGTCTCGGTCACAATCTGCACCGCCTGATCGTACAGCGGGTCGGCCTCGCCGCCGGATTCGCCGTCCCCGCCCTCGAAGCCGGGCATGGCAGCATCGCCACCGCCACCGCTGAGTATGTCTTCGTGGTAGTCGGCCGGGGCAACCTGCTTCAGATAATCCACCGTCTTGTGCACCTCGTGATCGTCGACGAAGGCACCATGGACACGTCGCGGCACCGGAGAGTTCGCGGAATACAGCATGTCGCCATGTCCCAGCAGGGCTTCGGCCCCCGGCTGATCGAGGATGACCCTGGAGTCCATCTTGGATGCCACCTGGAAGGCCATGCGCGATGGCACGTTGGCCTTGATCAGGCCGGTGATGACGTCTACGGACGGACGCTGGGTTGCGATGATCAGGTGGATGCCGGCGGCGCGGGCCTTCTGAGCGAGCCGGGCGATCAGCTCCTCCACCTTCTTGCCCACCACCATCATCAGGTCGGCCAGCTCGTCGATGATGACGACGATGTAGGGCATGTCCTCTAGCTCGGGCGCCTGAGCCTGATCGTCAAATTCCTCGGCCGGCTTCCATAGCGGGTCGAGAATGGGCTTGTCGGCGGCGCGCGCCTCCTGCAGCTTCCGGTTCAGACCGGCGATGTTGCGCACCCCCAGCGCCGCCATCAGCTTGTAGCGTCGGTCCATCTCGGCAACACACCAGCGCAGCGCATTGGCCGCCTCTTTCATGTCGGTGACGACCGGCGCCAGCAGGTGCGGAATGCCCTCGTAAACGGACAGCTCCAGCATCTTCGGATCAATCATGATCAGTCGCACTTCTTCCGCCTTGGCACGGAACAACAGCGAAAGGATCATGGCGTTGACCGCGACGGACTTGCCGGAGCCGGTGGTGCCGGCCACCAGCAGGTGCGGCATCTTGCCCAGATCAGCGGTAACGGGTACGCCGGCGATGTCCTGACCCAGCGCCAGGGTCAGCGGCGACTTGGCATTGAGGTAAGCCGGCGACTCGAACACGCCCCGCAGGCTGACGATGGCCCGCTGGCGATTGGGGATCTCGATGCCGATCACCGACTTGCCCGGAATCACCTCCACGACCCGCAGACTGACGATGGACAGTGCCCGGGCCAGATCCTTGGCCAGATTGGAGATTCGGCTGACCTTCACACCGGGCGCGGGCTGCAGTTCGAAGCGGGTGATGACCGGCCCCGGCGCAACATTGACCACCTGCGCCTCGACACCGAAATCGGCCAGATGCCCTTCCAGATCCCGGGACATCTGCTCCAGATCGGCGTCGGTATAGGTCAGCACATCCTGGCTGGCGAGATCCAGGATACCTACCGGAGGCAGAGGGTCACCCTTGAACTCCACGGCCTCGCCGGCCTGACCGACCTCAGCCATGGGCAGGGCCAGCTGGGTTTCCGGCACGTTCGAGGACCGCTTGCCACGGCGCTTCTTGCCCTTTGCGGGCGGCGGGTCAACCACGGGCGCCTTGCGGCTGGCGACGGGTGTCACGGTAATCGGCGGTTTGGTCGCCTGAGCGGCGGCTTTGGCGGCCGTCTCCCGCCGACGCTCGCGTCGCTCCGCCAGCCACAGACTCAGGCCATCGAACAGGCGCAGGGTCCAGGCGCCGATGCGGTCCATCACGTGCAACCAGGAAAAGCGCAGGCCCAACGGCAATGCGCTGAGCACGATGGTGAGCAGGAATAGGCTGGCGCCCACCGGGCTGAACAGCTGGATCAGGGTCAATGCCACGGCGGTCCCGATGATCCCACCACTGCCCTGCGGCGTCAGGCTCGCGTGTCCCGGCGCATGGGTGGCGGCCAGCGCGCAGCCGGCGATCAGCACAATGAAAAATGCCGCGCCCCGAATGCCGGGGTTTTCTCCCAGGCCCTGGGTGCGCTCGCCGTACAGGGCCAGACCCATGCCCAGCACCAACCAGGGGACGCCGAATGCCATCCAGCCGAACAGGCTGAGCAGCACATCAGCCACCCACGCCCCGATCAGGCCACCAAGGTTGACGATGCTGGTATTGGCACCGGTTCCCGACCAGCCGGGATCGGCGCGGTCATAGCTGACCAGTGCCAGCAGCAGGAACACCGCCAGGAAGACGGCGCCGAGCAGCACGGCCTCGCGCAGTCCGCGCAGCAGCCAGTGCGGCTGGCCGATCCCTGACTGTACATGTGTACTCAAATCCCTACCCCAAGATGTTGTGTCCAACGGGCGCAAACTCGGGATTGCACCACAATATACGGGAGTATACTCTGGTGACACCCCTGCCGAGGATGCGAACAGCCGAAGCCAGATTAACCGATGGGCGGCCCGGGATTCCAAGCGGCCCGGACCTTGATTCTTCACCTTCCGACCACATTAAATTCCGTAGGATGCGGTCATGGCGTGCGAATGCTGCCGGGCCGTTTGAAGGAGCATGGTTATGACGCAGATCAGACACTTCCTGCTGAGGGCGGATGGCGCCATAGAGCTGATTCCCTCGGAGCGCGCGGCCGCGGTGGCGGCCGGGGTGAGCACCTTGCCCGAATTCGCCGCCCAACGGGCTCATTACCTGCAGGTGATCGTTGATGATCCCGCGGATGACAACAGCATTCAGGTCCGGACCGCCGGCGCCCTGGTCGGATTCGACGCCGAGGGTCGCATCAATACCGACGAGATCGACGTCAGCGACCAGATCGGCAGCTTCGAGCACGACACCTGTGTCCAGCTGGCGCTGGACGGTGTGGTCGAATCCGACATCGTCCGTCACTGACTCGCAGATCCCGGCCGCAGTTCGCAAGTTGCCGGCTGAATCATGACTGCGCAGAATCCGCTGCGGCTGCAATGGCTCGATCCGCGCAATCCGAAGGAGCCCTTTCCATCGGTCGATCATGCGCTGCGTGACCCCAATGGCCTGCTCGCGATCGGCGGGGACCTGAGCGTCCACCGCCTGCTGAGCGCTTATTCGCAGGGCATCTTTCCGTGGTTCAATCCTGATGAGCCGATTCTGTGGTGGGCTCCGGACCCACGGGCGGTTCTCTATTGCGACCGCCTGCACGTCAGCCGCAGCCTGCAGCGGCGCCTGCGCCGGGAGGATCACGCCGTCACCCTCGACCGGGCCTTCGACGAGGTCATCACCGCCTGCAGCGAGCAACGGGCAGGCGGCACCTGGCTGGGCGGCGCCATGCAGCTGGCCTACCTGGAACTGTTCCGTCGTGGCCACGCACACTCGGTGGAAGTCTGGCGCGATGGCAAGCTGATCGGCGGCCTGTACGGCGTGGTGCTGGGGCGCATGTTCTTCGGCGAATCCATGTTCAGTCGCGCCACCGACGGCTCCAAAATCGCCCTGTACTACCTGTGTCGCCAGTTGCTGGCCTGGGACATGCCGCTGCTGGACTGCCAGGTCGGCTCTGCGCATCTGCAACGCATGGGTGCCGAACTCCTGCCACGCGAGCTGTTTCAGAAGCAGCTGGGCCCGGCGACGGCAAGCCCGGGCAGGCCGCTGGGCAGCTGGCGCTTCGATATCGAGGTGCCGCAATCCGCCACGCACCTCAAACCGCCAGCGCACCAGGATTGACGTCGCGCTGCCCTGCCACTTCTGAGCCGGGCCACGGTCACAGTACACTGGCAACATGAGCAATCTGCCCTTGTACCTCAGCGCGCCCTCAGCCTGCGCGTACCGGCCGGATCAGCTGTCGCGCACCATGTTCGTGGACCCGCGGCGCTCGCTCAATGCCCACCAGAGGGAGACGCTCAGCGCGCTGGGTTTTCGCCGCAGCGGCCCGACCTACTACAGGCCATGCTGCCCGCAATGCTCGGCATGTGAATCGGCCCGGGTCGCCGTCAACGAATTTCAAGCCAACCGCCAGCAGCGACGCTGCTGGCAACGCAATCAGGATCTCATCGCCAGCTGGTCTGCGGCACAGGCCACCGAGGAACGCTACGTCCTCTACCAACGTTACCTCCGGGCCCGGCACGCCGACGGGGACATGGATCCGGACGACGCTGAAGGCTTCGAACGCTTCCTGTGCAGCCCGGACAATGCCCCGACCCAGCATCTGCTGTTTCGGGACACGCAGGGGCAGCTGCTTGCGGTGGCAGTGGTGGATCGTCTGCTCAGCGGCCTCTCCGCTGTTTACAGTTTTTTCGACCCGGATCAGCCGGCCCGCTCACTGGGGCGTTATGTGATCCTGCGGCTGATCGACGCCTGCCGCGCCGCTCACCTGCCCTGGCTGTACCTGGGGTATTACATCGCTGATTGCGACAAGATGCGCTACAAGGCGGAGTATCAGCCGCAGCAGCGCTTCATCGCGGATGGCTGGCATCCGGCCGAGGATTGATTGAAGCCCGTGGCAAAAGCGCCGATAATGCGCGGCTGTTCCCCAATCTGAGCATTCATGCCCAAAGAAGATCTCATCGAAATGGACGGCAAGGTGGTCGAAACCCTGCCCAACACGACATTTCGTGTCCAGCTGGAAAACGGCCACACGGTCACCGCCCACATCTCTGGCCGCATGCGCAAGCACTATATCCGGATCCTGACCGGGGACACGGTCACGGTACAGCTGACGCCCTACGATCTCTCCAAGGGACGCATCACTTACCGCGGCAAGTAGTCGTCAGGACAGGGCCGCCTCGGCCGTGTCCTCGAACTCCAGAACAAGTCCCTCATCGTTGGCTGTCACCAGGATACGGCCACCCTTGCTCAATCGACCGAACAGCAGCTCTTCGGCCAGAGGTCGCTTGATCTGCTCCTGGATCAGGCGATCCATGGGACGAGCGCCCATGGTTTCGTCGTATCCGTGTTTGGCCAGCCAATCGCGGGCCAGTTCATCGAACTCGATGCTGACCTGCTTGGAATCGAGCTGGACTTCGACCTGAACCAGGAACTTGTCAACCACGTGACGCACGATCTCCGGCTTCAGCGACTCGAACTGGATGATCGCATCCAGACGGTTGCGGAATTCCGGCGTGAACAGGCGTCGGATGGCCTCGTGACCGTCCGTGCTGTGATCCTGTGAGGCGAAGCCGATCGAACGCTTGGCCAGTTCCTCGGCCCCGGCGTTGGTCGTCATCACCAGAATGACATTGCGGAAATCCGCCTTGCGACCGTTGTTGTCGGTCAGGGTGCCGTGATCCATCACCTGCAGCAGCAGATTGAACACTTCCGGGTGGGCCTTTTCGATCTCGTCGAGCAGCACCACGGCGTGCGGGTGCTTGATCACCGATTCGGTCAGCAGCCCGCCCTGGTCGAAGCCCACGTAGCCCGGCGGCGCGCCGATCAGGCGAGAAACCGTGTGACGCTCCATGTATTCGGACATGTCGAAGCGGATCAGCTCGATACCCAGGTGTCGGGCCAGCTGACGGGTCACCTCGGTCTTGCCCACACCGGTCGGTCCGGCAAACAGGAAGCTGCCGATCGGCCTTTCCGGTGCTGACAGGCCCGAGCGTGACATCTTGATTGCGCTGCAGAGGCTATCCACCGCCTTGTCCTGACCAAAGATGGCCAGCTTGAGATCGCGGTCCAGCGTGCGCAGCACGTCGCGATCCGAGGCGCTGACGCTTTTCGGCGGTATCCGCGCAATCTTGGCCACCACCTCCTCGACATCGCGCACCTGCACAGTCTTGCGCTTCTTGCCTGCAGGTAGCAGCTGCAGGCGGGCGCCAGCTTCGTCGATCACGTCAATCGCCTTGTCGGGCAGCTGCCGGTCATTGATGTGACGGGCCGACAGCTCGGCCGCGGCGCTGAGCGCCCCCTGGGTGTAGCGCACGGCGTGGTGCTCCTCGAAGCGGCTCTTGAGGCCGTGCAGGATCTGCACGGTCTCGGCCACCGAGGGCTCGGGCACATCGATCTTCTGGAAGCGCCGCGCCAGGGCATGGTCCTTCTCGAAGATGCCGCGGTATTCGGTATAGGTCGTTGAGCCAATGCACTTCAGCTCGCCGCTGGCCAGCGCCGGCTTGAGCAGGTTGGAGGCGTCCATGACCCCGCCGGAGGCGGCCCCGGCGCCGATCATGGTGTGGATCTCGTCGATGAACAGGATGGAACCCCGATCACGCTCCAGTTCGGCCAGCACCGCCTTGAGACGTTTCTCGAAATCCCCC
This sequence comes from Oceanococcus sp., assembly GCA_041632255.1. GTDB lineage: Bacteria > Pseudomonadota > Gammaproteobacteria > Nevskiales > Oceanococcaceae > Oceanococcus. The sequence continues at coordinate 11,718 of JBFKIN010000005.1, forward strand.
CGATACTTGGTCCCGGCCACCAGGCCGCCCATGTCCAGCGCGTAGATGGTCGAGCCGGCCAGCACCTCGGGCACGTTGTCCTCGACGATCGCCTTGGCCAGACCCTCGGCGATGGCGGTCTTGCCCACGCCCGCCTCGCCCACCAGCAGCGGGTTGTTCTTGCGCCTGCGGCACAGGGTCTGGACCACCCGCTCCAGCTCCAGCTCACGGCCGATCAGGGGATCGATCTGGCCCTTCTTCGCGCGCTCGTTGAGGTTACGGGCGTACTGCGCCAGAGCGGATTCCTTGTCGCCACCTTCCTTGTCCTCCGAGACCTCCCCCGCATCCGGAGCCTCGCCGTCCTTGACGATGCCATGGGAGATGTAATTGACCACGTCCAGCCGGCTGATTCCCTGCTCGGCCAGGAGATAGACCGCATGGGCGTCTCGCTCGGCGAAGATCGCAACCAGCACGTTGACCGGGGTGACCTCCTTCTTGCCGGAGGACTGCACGTGGTAGACGGCGCGCTGCAGCACCCTCTGGAATCCCAGGGTGGGCTGGACCTCGTAACCCTCGCCAACATCATCGACGGTCTGCACATTGCCGCGGATGAAATCGCGCAGGCCCTGTTCCAGCGGTTCAAGCTGGGCGCCGACCGCGCGCAGCACCTCGGCCAGCTTGGCGTCGTCCAGCAAGGCCAGCAGCAGGTGCTCGACGGTGAGCAGATCATGCGCCTCGGCCTTGGCCGATTTGAAGGCCGCGTCCAGCGCCGTCTGTAGATCCTGACTCAACATTACGCTCTCTCCATCGTGCACATCAGCGGATGCTGGTTCTCGCGCGAATACTGGTTCACCTGCGCGACCTTGGTCTCGGCAATCTCCGCAGCGTAGGTTCCTGCGACGCCGGCGCCCTGAGTATGGACTTCCAGCATGACTCTTACGGCCTCCTCGTGCTGCAGTCGAAAGAACTTCTGCAGGATATGGACCACAAAGTCCATCGGCGTGTAGTCGTCATTCAGCAGCACGACCTTGTACAGCGGCGGGCGCTGCAGTTTTGGCGGAGCCTCCTCGACGGCCGTGCCCCGATGCTGCTCGGTCTCGTGTTGTGCCATGGACCCATTGTATGCCAGAAATCCTGGCTGTTTGACCGCCGTGGGCAGCCGGCGTTCCGGATCGCCTACTTGGTCTTGTAGGTGAAGACGCCATCCCAATCCGGCCCGGGAGGCTCGACCTTGAAGATCTCGATGCGCTTGAGGTACACGTCGTAAATCTTGTGCGCACTGGTCTTCTTGAGCTGGTAGATCTGCAGTTCCGCCTCGCTCCAGTTCTGATGTCGGTAAGCCTGCAGGGCGCGTCGATAAAGTGACAGTTCCTTGCGCAGGCTGTCGCTGATATTGGCGCGCAGTCCGAGCGGCTCGAAAATGGCCACCGGTTCGTCCTTGCCCTTGACCCGAACCACATCGAGCTCCCGGTAAACCCAGTCCTGGACGAGCTTGCGCGTGGTGTCGCTGCAGATCACCTGCACGCCGTACTGCTTGGTCAATCCCTCGAGACGGGAACCCAGGTTCACCGCATCGCCCAGCACCGTGTAGGCCATGCGGAACTGCGAGCCCATATTGCCGACGCTCATGACCCCGGTGTTGACGCCCACTCCGATCTTCATGTCAGGCAGGCCGCGGGCCGAGAACTCCTGCGCCAGCAGCTTCATGGTCGCAACCATTTCCAGCGCTGCCTCCAGCGCATGGCGGGCGTGGTCTTCATCGTCCAGCGGCGCGCCCCAGAACGCCATCACCGCGTCACCCATGTACTTGTCGATAGTGCCCCGCTTGCGATGGATGACCTCGGTCAGCGGAGTCAGGAACTGATTCATCAGCTGGGTCAGCTCCTCGGGCGAAAGCTTCTCCGAGATGCTGGTGAAATCGCGTACGTCGGAGAACAGCACAGTCATCTCACGGCTGTCCGAACGCATGCTCAGGGCCAGGGCGTCCTGCGCCATCTCCGAGACCAGTTCGGGCGGCACGTACTGCCCGAAGACCCGGGCCACCTCGCGCTTGGCCCGGGCTTCGATGAAATAGCCGTAGGTCATCTGCGCCAGCACCAGCAGCAACAGGAAGGACAGCGGACCACCCAGCGGCACCACGAAATCCGCCGCGCTCCACATGCCGAAGGACAGGCCGGTCAGGCCCAGGACCAGGGCGATCACCATGGCCGTGCCCCAGATCGGCGGAATGCGCGGAAACACGAAGGTCAGCAGCACGCTGATGAACAGCAGCAGGGTGGTTTCGATGCCGACCAGATACGGCACCTTGGCCTTGATCCGGTCGTCGAGCATGCCCGAAATCAGGTTGGCATGGACCTCCACGCCGTTGAAGGATTGCCCCACGGGCGTGGTACGCACGTCGCGCAGGCCCGGGGCGCTCGTGCCCAGCAGCGCGATCTTGTCCTTGAGTTCCGCAGGATCGATTCGCTGATTCAGGATGTCGGTGACCGAGTAGTAGCGGAAACTGCCCTGCCGCCCCCGGTAAGGCACCAGGATGGCGACGTTTTCATCCACCGGCACGGAAACCGGCCCGACGTCCAGGGTCTCCAGGTTGAGCGGCGTGCGCGGTCCGCCCCCGGAATCATAGTCCAGGATCAGCTCCGGACCGCCCAGCGCGCGCCACAAGGTCATCAGGGCCAGCGAACCGTAAACCGCATTGTCATAGCTCTGCAGCAGCGGCACGCGCCGGAAGACGCCATCCGAATCCAGGGTCGGGTTGTCGAAAAAGCCGGCGTAGGGCGTCGCCTGCTGCAGGATGGGCAGATTGCCCGTGTAGCTTTCGGCCCGCACGTAGATGGCCGGCATTTCCTTTTCCTGAGCGAACAGCGGCTCGGGAATGCTGCCCAGCGCGGCACCATGGTCGTAGGCACCCTTGAACACGAAGCCCAGCACCGGCTGATGCTTCCGCAGGCTGGCGGCGAAAATCGCGTCATCATCCCATTGCGCGCGGCGCTGGGCCAGCCATCGGCCCACTGCCCGGCTGTCCTCGCTACCGGGCTCGCGGGCCAGTTCCTCCAGCAGCGGAGCGAAAGAATGTCCGTCAGGCTCCGGCATCACGGTGTCCAGGCCCAGCACGCGAACCTCGTAGACTTCATACAGGGTGTCGACCAGTTTCGCCAGCTTGCGTCGCGGCCACGGCCATTGGCCTTCCGCGGTGGTCGATTTTTCGTCGATATCGATGATGACCACCCGGTCATCGATGTCTTCCGTCAGCGACAGCCGCACGCGGGTGTCGTAGCTGATGCGCTCCAGCTGTTCGATCACGCCGATCGTCCACCACCCGTTCAGGTGCAGCAGAAACAGCCCCAGGATGAAACTCGTCAGCAGAATTCTGATCAGAGTGTGCACTTGCGCCCCAGCGATCCGGCCCCGCGATCATCTTAACGCTCATCCCGTGCGGAATGTCAGGGAGCAGCCCCCATGCGAGATTCACGATGACCCCTCCGGGCACACCCACCAGCCCGCCGGGCTTCCCCGCAATCTGGCCTTGCCCCGGGCAAGACCAGTATCATGTGTGGTTTAGCCCCGCCTGACGATTCGTGCAGATTCCTTCAATTCCCGTATCTCCCGAGCGCCTGCAGAAAGTTCTGCCCGCACTGGCGGCGCTGCTGTTCACGGTGCTGCTGGGACTGGAAGCGGCGCGCCTGATCTGGCAGCTGGTCCCCATGCCGGATCAGGGCGGCTGGCAACCGCGGCCGGCCCGCAGCGATGCCGCGGCTGGCGCCCCTGCGCAAAAAACCGGGCTCAATCTGCAGCCGCTGCTGGCCGCCCGCCTGTTCGGTCAGTACAAGGCACAGGAAGCACCGGTGGTCGCGACGGTGGATGCACCGGACACCAATCTGCGTCTGAAACTGCGCGGCATCATTGAGATGGAAGAGGAACGCCTGTCCCGCGCCATGATCGAAGCCAGCAACGGCGACCTGGAATCCTATGCGCTGGGCCAGGGAATCCCCGGCGGCGCGACCCTGCATGCCATCTTCACCGACCGCGTGCTGCTCCGCCGTGGGGGGCGCCTGGAAACCCTGCGACTGGAGAAAGATGCGCCCAGCACGGCGCTGGCACAATACAGTTCGGCCACGGCCCGGAACGATTACGATGGCGACTCCGCCGCCCGGATACTGGACAGCAGCACCGCAGCCAAGCTGACCAATATCCGCAACGAACTGCTGAATGACCCGACCAAGGCGTCACAGTACCTGCGGGTGCAGCCGGCACGTCACAACGGCGCCATGAAGGGCTATCGCATCTATCCGGGACGCAACCGGGAACTGTTCCGCGAAGCCGGGTTGCGACCTGGCGACATCGTGACGGCCATCAACGGCGTGGCACTGGATGATCCCAGCCGCAGCCTGCAGCTGCTGAGCGACCTGAGCTCGGCCCAGCAATTCAACCTGACTATCGAACGCGGCGGCCAGAGCCAGTCGCTCAGCGTCACACTCAATTAGAACGAGACCATTATGATCCTGGCGATGCCTAGCATGACCCCGCGAGCCGCTCGCTGGCGCGTTCTGGCCCTGGCGGCGGGCCTTGCCCTGCTGCCCCAGTTGCCCGCCGCGGCCCAGGCCAAAGCACAGAACAAGCCCACCACGCCCATCGGTTCGACCCTGAATCTGAAGGATGCGGACATCAGCACGCTGATTTCAACGGTCGGCGACATCACGGGGCGCAATTTCATCGTCGACCCGCGGGTCAAGGGCAAGGTGACGGTTCTGTCGTCGACGCCCATGTCGCCCGACGAGCTCTACGGGGTGTTTCTGGCGGTGCTCCAGGTCCACGGTTTTGCCGCGGTGCCCGCCGGACCGGTCATCAAGATCGTGCCCGAAGTCGGCGCCAAACAGGATGGCGGCAGCTATTTCGACTTCGAGGGCCTGGCCGATGACGAGATCGTCACCCGGGTGATCGAAATCCAGAACGTGCCGGCTGCCCAACTGGTGCCCATCCTGCGCCCGCTGGTGCCGCAGTACGGACATCTTGCCGCCTATTCCCCGTCCAACATGCTGATTATCTCGGACCGCAAGGCCAACGCCGAGAGACTCACCCAGATCATCCAGCGCATCGACCAGGGCGGCGACCGCGAAGTCGAGTTCATCCGCCTCAGCCATGCGGCCGCGGCCGACGTGCAGCGCACCATGTCGGATCTGCTCAACGCGGAGCAGAAGAACAAGGACCCCAGCGAGCAGCCGGTCACCCTGCTGGCGGACGAACGCACCAACAGCATCCTGCTGGCTGGCGACAAGGACCGCAGGCTGCAATTGCGGGCCCTGATCGCGCATCTGGACATCCCGCTCGAAGAGGATGGCGACACCCAGGTGATCTACCTGTCCTACGCGGACGCCGAGAAACTGGCGCCGATCCTGGAGGGCTACGTGGAGAGCCGGCAGGGCGGCAAGGATGGCAAGGCTGCCGGCGCCGCGCCTGCCGCGGGGGGCGGCATCGAGGGCGTGCGCATCGTCGCTGATCCGGACACCAACGCGCTGGTCATCACCGCGCCGCCCAAGATCATGCGCGGCCTGCGCGGCGTCATCGCCCAGCTCGACATCCGTCGCGCCCAGGTCCTGGTCGAGGCCATTCTGGCGGAGGTCAGCCTGACCACCTCGCGCTCACTGGGCATCGACGCCGCGGTGCTGAACGATGAACGCATCGCAGCCGCATCGATCTTCGACACGTCGGTGCTGACCGGCGCACTGGCCGCCGCCACCGGAAACTTCACGCAGGCATCGGGCCTTTTGCGCCAGGGTCTGAACGTGGCCGGGGGCCGCATCCAGGAGGAAGGGGCCAGCTTCGCCCTGCTGCTCAATGCGCTGGCCGGGGACGGCGAAACCAATGTGCTGTCCACACCCTCTCTGGTGACCATGGACAACGAGGAAGCCGAGATATCGGTGGGTCAGGAAGTGCCCTTCGTGACCGGATCCTTCACCAGCACGGGCGGCACCAGCAATGTGGCCAATCCCTTCCAGACCATCCAGCGCAAGGATGTGGGCCTGACCCTGGGCATCACCCCGCAGATCACGGAAGGCAACACGATCAAGCTGACCATCAAGCAGGAGTCCTCCAGCATCGCCGGCAGCAGTGCCGGGGCCGCAGACCTGATCACCAACAAGCGGACCCTCAACACCACCGTGATGGTGGGCGATGGGGACATTCTCGTACTGGGCGGACTGATGGACGACAACATCCGTCGCTCGGAGCAGAAGGTGCCGATCCTGGGCGACATTCCCCTGATCGGCGCCCTGTTCCGCTCCTCGACCCAGTCCAAGAGCAAGCAGAACCTGATGATCTTCATCCGCACCAAGATTCTGCGGGATCGGGCGACCTCGGATTACTACACGCACAAGAAGTACAACCGCATGCGCGGGCTTCAGGGCGAAGCACTGAGCGGCCGCTGGAGCCTGATCAGCCGGCCGCAGGGGCCACAGCTGGAAGAGCTGCCCCCGCCACACACGGCGCCTGAAGTCGCGCCGCAGTCCGAGAGCGCGACGCCAGCGCCAGCGTCGACTCAGGCGACGCCGGAAAAGCCGGCGGCCGCTACGGACGGCGCTGCAGCAGCGCCCGGGGCCGAAGCGCAGGAACTGAAAACCCCGCCCCTGATCAGCACCGAACCCGTGCTGTCGGAGGAAGCCGAGGCCCGGCGCATGCGCGTGCGCGGTCACCTGCGCTGATGGAAGAAACATTGCGGCTGCCGCCCTTCGCCTTCGCCAAGCGCACCGGCGTGCTGGTCGGCGCGCTGGACGACGGCGAGACAGTGGAACTGCTCACACGCCCCGGCGTGTCGCGCGAAGCCCTGATCGAGATGCGCCGCTACCTGCAGCGGCCCGTGCGACTGCGCACGCTCAGCGCAGAAGAATTCGAGCGCGCCCTGCAACAGCGCTACGAAAACAATTCCAGCGCGGCGATGCAGGCCATGCAGGGCCTGGACGAGGACACGGATCTATCCAGCGTGGCCGAAGCCCTGTCCGAACCCCAGGACCTGCTGGAATCCGACGACGATGCGCCGATCATCCGGCTGATCAACGCCATGCTGTCCGAGGCGATCAAGGAAAACGCTTCCGACATCCACGTCGAGCCCTTCGAGAACCGTCTGGTCGTGCGTTTCCGCGTCGATGGCGTCTTGCGCGAAGTGCTCACCCCCTCGCGCGCGCTCACCCCGCTGATCGTCTCGCGCATCAAGGTCATGGCCAGACTGGACATCGCCGAAAAACGTCTGCCCCAGGACGGCCGCATTTCGATCAAGATCGCAGGGCGGCCGGTGGATGTGCGTGTTTCCACCATCCCTTCGGGCCACGGCGAGCGGGTGGTTCTGCGTCTGCTGGACAAGCAGGCCGGCCGCCTTGACCTGACGCACCTGGGCATGGAACCGACCCAGCTCGAGGTGATGAAGAACCTGATCGCCAAGCCGCACGGCATCATCCTGGTGACAGGCCCCACCGGCTCGGGAAAAACCACCACGCTGTATGCCGCCCTGGCCAGTCTGAACGACACCAGCCGCAACATCCTGACAGTGGAAGACCCGATCGAATACTACCTGGACGGCATCGGCCAGACTCAGGTGAACACCAAGGTCGACATGAGCTTCGCCCGGGGCCTGCGCGCCATCCTGCGCCAGGACCCGGACGTGGTGATGGTCGGGGAAATCCGCGATCTGGAAACCGCCGAAATCGCGGTACAGGCCTCGCTGACCGGTCATCTGGTGCTCTCCACCCTGCATACAAACACGGCGATCGGGGCGGTCTCGCGCCTGCGCGACATGGGCGTGGAACCTTTCCTGCTGGCCTCCAGCCTGATCGGACTGATCGCCCAGCGACTGGTCCGCACCCTGTGCCGCCACTGCCGCGAGCCCTACACGCCTGACCCTGCGGAGTGCGCGCTGCTCGACATACCAGCCGATAACCCGCCACAGATCTACCATGCCCGCGCCTGCGACAAATGCCGCCAGAGCGGTTATACCGGCCGTATCGGCATCCAGGAGGTGGTCGCCGTGGACGATGCCCTGCGCACCATGATCCATGACGGGGTTTCGGAACAGGCGATGGAAGCCCACGCGCGCAAGCGCTTCCCGAGTCTGCGCGCGGAAGGTCGCGCCAAGATCCTGGAGGGTGTCACCACGATCGAAGAGGTCGTGCGCGTCACCCGCGAGGACTAGCGCCGCGATGGGGGCCTACAGTTACGTCGCCCTGGACGCCAAGGGTCGCAAGAAAAAAGGGCTGCTGGAAGGCGACACGCCGCGCATGGTGCGGGCCGCCCTGCGGGACCGCGGCCTGACGCCGCTGGAGGTCGAGGAGGTCGAGCAACGCGAACGCCGCGCCGGGGGTTTCAACTTCTCCCGCGGCCTGTCCGGCACCGACCTGGCCCTGGTCACGCGCCAGCTGGCCACCTTGCTGCGGTCCGGCCTGCCGCTGGAGGAAGCCCTGCATACCGTCGCCCAACAGGTCGAGACCCGGCGCACCCAGGGCATCGTCATGGGGGTGCGGGCGCGGGTGGTCGAAGGCCACACCCTGGCCAGTGCCCTGCGCGAATTTCCGCAGGTCTTCAATCACCTCTACTGCGCGACGGTGGAGGCCGGCGAGCAGTCGGGACACCTGGATACCGTGCTGGAGCGCCTCGCCGACTATGTGGAGAAGCGCAACGAGCTGCAGAAAAAAATCTTCGCCGCCCTCTCCTACCCCATCATCCTGGTCCTGGCCTCCGTCGCCATCGTGGCCTTCCTGCTGGCCAATGTGGTGCCGCAGGTGGTCGGCGTGTTCGACAGCCTGGACGCCGAGTTGCCACCTCTGACGAGGGGCCTGATCGCTTCCAGCGACTTCCTGCGGGACAACTATGTGCTGCTGCTCGTGTTGCTGGGCGCCCTGGTGGTCGGCTGGCAACTGTTGCTGCGACGGCCGGCGATGAAACGGCGCTGGCATCGCACGCAGCTGCGCCTGCCGCTGTTCGGCCGGCTGATCCGCGGGGTCAACGCCGGCCGTTTCACCCGCACATTCAGCATTCTGGTCTCCAGCGGCGTGCCGATCCTGGATGCCCTGCAGATCTGCGCCCGGGTGGTGCAGAACGTGCCCATGCAGGAATTGATCGAATCAGCCGCCCACAAGGTGCGCGAGGGCGCCACCATTCACCGTTCGCTGGCGGCCGGCCGACTGTTCCCTCCGATCACCCTGAACCTGATCGCCAACGGCGAAGCCTCAGGCCAGCTTGACGAGATGCTGGAGCGCGCGGCGCACAATCAGGAGCTGGAAGTCGACACCATCATTTCCGCCATCATGGGTGTGCTGGGTCCGGCCTTGATCCTGATGATGGCGGGCATCGTGCTCACCATCGTGCTGGCGATCATGCTGCCGATCTTCGACATGAACCAGCTGGTGCAATAGCGCTGGCGGTGCCACAGCCGCCCAGTGGCGGGCTCAGGCCGTCGGGTTCACCAGGTGATCCGCCACACCCTGACGGATACGGTCCGTCATGCTCTTGCGGCACTCCAGTGCGGCAATATGAACCGCGTTGGCAAAGGCGGCCACATCGGCGCTGCCATGCGATTTGACCACGATGCCATTGAGCCCCAGCAGGCTGGCGCCATTGTGGGAAGACGGGTCGACGCGGCGCTTGAAGCGTCCGAGCACACCGGCGGACATCAGGGCAGCCAGACGGGTCATCGGCGTGCGCCGGTATTCCTCGCCGAGAAAATCCGTGATCAGCCGGGCAATCCCCTCGGCGCTCTTGAGCGCGACATTGCCGGCAAAGCCATCGCACACCACCACATCGACATCACCCAGGAATATGTCATTCCCTTCAACGTATCCGGCGTAGCAGAGGTCGCTGGCGTTGATCAGCGCCGCCGCGGCCTTGATCGCCGAGGTGCCCTTGATGTCCTCGGAGCCGATATTCAGCAGACCGATGCGCGGCTGCTCAACGCCTCCGACGGCTTGCACCAGCACCGACCCCATGACCGCGAACTGATAGAGCTGCTCCGGTGTGCATTCGGCGTTGGCGCCCAGGTCCAGCATGTGCGTGTGGCCCCGCCGCGAGGGAATGGCTGAAACGATGGCCGGCCGATCCACGCCAGGCAGCATCTTGAGCACGAAGCGCGCGGTCGCCATCAGGGCACCGGTGTTCCCGGCGCTGACGCAGGCCTGTGCCTCTCCCTGACGGACCAGGTCGATGGCCACGCGCATTGACGAGTCCTTTTTGCCGCGCAGGGCCTTGGCGGGCTCTTCGTCCATGCCGACGACCTCGCTGGCCTCATACACGGAGAGGCGCGGGCTGTCCGTCAGTCCGTGGGCGGCAATACGCGGGCGCAACAGGTCTGGCTGACCCACCAGGATCAGTCGCAAATCAGGTTCACGTTCCAGGGCCCGACGGGCTGCGGGCACGGTGACCGCCACGCCATGGTCACCGCTCATCGCGTCCAGCGCGATGATCATGGGTGAATTATTCTTCGCCGTCGGCCACGGGGGCTTCAGTGATCACGCGACGACCACGATAGAAACCGTCCTTGGTCACGTGATGACGACGGTGCATTTCCCCGCTGGTCGGGTCTTCCGACAGGGTCGGCGCCGACAGCGCATCGTGGGATCGGCGCATGTCACGCTTGGAACGGGTCTTACGGTTCTGTTGTACGGCCATGGCCGACTCCTTTTCTGCAAAAACGACGCCGACGGCTAGGTCGACGGCGGGCATGTTCAATCAATACTTGTCTGCCCCGGGGGCTGACAACTCCCCTCGGGATGACGCGGCATCATCGGCAGGGCAAGAACCGACTCTTCACGAACCAGATCGTGCAAGCGGACTCGCCCCTGTTCGGCGACATACACGTCCACCTCACTGTCCACGCGCTGCGCCGAGGCTTCACTCTCGACCAGCTCCAGCCGGAAATCGCTGTCCCACTCGTAGGACATGGCCTTCAGGCAGCGCTGGCATTCCAGCTCCGCCTGCCCGCTCAGATGACCGACAAGCTGCAAGCGCCCGGAAGCGGCTTGCGCGACTTCCAGCCGCAGAGCGACACTGCTTTCACCGGCAGGCCAATCGTCCAGGCCGGTAAGACACAGCGAACCTTCCAGCTCAAATCCGGGCGCTAGGCGCTGGACATCGAGCCAGGCTGGCAATTGATCGCGCATGGCGCGCGGATTCTAGAGATTTGTGTAGAAAAGTCAATGAATTCCACCCATACCGAAGACTCCGAACTGATCCTCGCTTCCTCTTCGCCCTTCCGCAGAGAGCTGTTGCAGCGCTTGGGCCTGCCCTTTTCCTGCATGAGCCCGGACATCGATGAATCGCTGCAGCCGGGTGAAACCGTCGCCGAGGCCACCTCGCGCCTGGCCCGGGACAAGGCGACGGCAATCTGCGCACAACGTCCACTGGCCTGTGTGCTCGCCTCCGACCAGCTCTGCGCATTTGAGGATGAAGTCCTGGGCAAGCCGGGCACGGCGCAGCGCGCGGGCGCCCAGCTGACCATGCTGTCCGGACGTCGCGCCCAGTTTCATACTGCCGTCTGCCTGCGGCGTGGTGACGACTGCTGGGAAGCTCGCGATGTCACGGAAGTGCAATTTCGCCGCCTCGACGCCCAGACGATCGAGCGATATCTCGGCCGCGAGGAAGTGCTTGGCTGCGCCGGCAGCTTCCGGTCCGAAGGTCTCGGCATATCTCTGTTCGAGACCATCCACAGCAGTGACCCCACGGCCCTGATCGGCTTGCCACTCATTGCCACATCCGCGCTGTTGCGCGAGGCGGGTTTTGCGGTCCCGTGATCGGCGCAAGCCGGCTGCCGTAATCTGAACAGGCTGATGATCGAGTCGACGTCGGGTCTCGGGCGCGGAGGTCCGACCCCATCATGCGACGACCGGCTTCAGCAGTCCGTTTTTGGCGCCGTAGCTCGCGTCGGCGTCCAGCATCCCCGCACCCTGACTCTCCGCCCTGCGGGCCTGTGATGCCAGGATGCAATCGCCACCAGGGCCTGCAGCGCAACGGTACCGCCGTGACCACACCACGGGCTGCGCGACAGCCGAGGACGACCGGCCCCGGCCAGACCCTCCGACGGCCCCGGATCCCGTGCAGACCGCCAGTGCGTCACTCCCGCAACCAGTCCCCCAGGCCGGTCACCCCTTCCAGCACCGTCAGCGCGCCCGCCTGTGCCAGCTCCTGGCGCTCATGCACCCCCCAGCCCACGCCGACAGCATCCATGCCGGCACGGCGCGCCATTTCCATGTCGTAGGTCGTGTCACCCACCATCAGCGCTTGCTCCGCGACCAGGTCAAGCTCCCAGAGCAATTCCTCCAGCATCAGCGGGTCCGGTTTTCCGGCCGTTTCGTCGGCACAGCGCGTCGCGACAAAGTGCTGTTCCCAGCCGACGGCGGTCAGCGCCCGGTCCAGGCCGCGGCGGCTCTTGCCGGTGGCGACCGCCAGTCGCATACCGCGTCCGCGCAGATCGTCCAGGGAATTCGCCACGCCGGGAAAAGCTTCGCCATAGACCCGGGGAGTGCTGCCGTAAAGCTGACGATAGTTCTGCAGCAGCGCCTCCATGGCCTCGGCATCGAGGTCCGGGTAAAGACGGAAAAACGCATCCTGCAGACCCAGACCGATCATGCGGCGCAACTGGGCGTCACTCCGTGGCTCCAGCCCCAGACTGGCCACCGCCTGCTGCATGGCCGCGACGATTTCGCCCGCCGAATCCAGCAGGGTGCCGTCCCAGTCAAAGATGATCAGTTCGTATCGGTTCACGCTCCGTGCTCCAGCCCGGCAATGACCGCCGCCATTGCCGGCGACACAGAAGCCTTCAGACACAGCTCGCGCCCGCCGAGTTCCAGCTCCAGGGCCTCGGCGTGAAGGCAGAGCGGCGGCTTGCGCAGGCCAAGGCCGCGATCCAGTTCGCGCCGCCCGTACTTCTCGTCGCCGACCAGCGGGTGCCCGGCCTCGGCCGCCTGAACCCTGATCTGGTGTGTGCGACCGGTTTCAATCCGCACCCGCATCAGGGTGGCCTCCCGAAGCGCCCGCTCAGGCTCGAAGTGACTCACGGCACGCTGACCCTCGCCCTCCTCCTGCCCTCGCACGCGGCGCTGTCCGCCGCTGTCGGTCTGGCGGCTCACCCAGCTTTCGATGCGGCTCTGGCGATGCGGCCACAGGCCATGCACCACGGCCTGATAGCGCTTGCTGACCGAGCCTTCCGACAGCCGCTGCTGGAACTCGCGCTGCAGTTCCCGCCGCCGGACCAGCAGCAGGCATCCCCCGGTTTCGCGATCCAGCCGATGCACCAGCTGCCAATCCTCACCCCACAGCGCCCGGGCGACGTCGATCAGGCCAAAGGAGAGACCGGAACCGGCATGAACGGCCAAGCCCGCCGGCTTGTTCAGGGCCAGGATGTCGTTGTCGCGATACAGAACCCTGCCCGCCAGATCCTGCCGCAGGGATTCGGGAATGCGTGGCGCCTGACCCGGCTCGGCCATGCGCACCGGCGGAACTCGAACGGCGTCGCCCGATTCCAGCCGCTGGGCGGCCTTCGCCCGCCCCTTGTTCACCCGAACCTCGCCGCTGCGGATGATGCGGTAGATGAGGCTGCGCGGAACGCCTTTGAGCCGTGCCAGCAGGTAATTGTCGAGTCGCTGACCGGTTTCGTCAGCGGTCACGGTGAAATATGAAACTTGCGCGGTTTTCTGTGGCACAATACCGGTCCATCGGGTTTCAGCACGCTGTGCGTGGCGGGTTTTGCGCCGGGTTCCCAGTCAGATTTTCAAGGGTTCCAGGCGGCAGCAAAGCCAATGATACCGACACCCGATCACGCATGACGCCGCTCTGCCGAGCGCTTTTCGTCAGAGCCTCAATCATGTGTCAGAACGCGGGCCAGGATGGCCCGGGTTATGGCCGTCCGGCCGGCAGGTTCTGCCTGGTCGGGCACTGAAAACAATTGCGCTCCCCAGGTTTGGCCTTCGCTTCAGCCGGGTTCGAGCGCCAAGGACAATACAATTTAATGAAACGCATTCTCGTGAATGCCACGCAGCCCGAGGAGCTGCGTCTGGCGATCGTTGACGGTCAGCGCCTGCTCGACCTGGATCTGGAATCCCCCGGCCGCGAACAGCGCAAGGCCAACGTCTACAAGGGCCGGATCACCCGCGTGGAACCCAGCCTGGAAGCCGCCTTCGTCGATTATGGCGTCGATCGGCATGGCTTCCTGCCGATGAAGGAAATCTCGCGCGAGTATTTCCAGAAGGAGCCTGAAGACGGCAAGCTGCAGATTCGCGACCTGATCAAGGAAGGCCAGGAGATTATCGTCCAGGTCGAGAAGGAAGAACGTGGCAACAAGGGCGCCGCGCTGACGACCTTCGTCTCCCTGGCCGGGCGCTACCTGGTGCTCATGCCCAACAACCCGCGCGCCGGTGGCGTCTCGCGCCGGATCGAGGGCGATGACCGTTCCGAGCTGCGCGATGCCCTGAACCAGTTGCAGCTGCCGGACGGCATGGGCGTGATCGCGCGCACCGCCGGGGTCGGCCGCAGCGCGGAAGAGCTGCAGTGGGACGTCAACTACCTGATCGAGCTGTGGGAAGCCATGCTCAAGGCCACGGCCGAGCGCAAGGCGCCCTTCCTGGTCTATCAGGAGTCCAACATCATCATTCGTGCCCTGCGCGACTACCTGCGCCCGGACATCGGTGAGATCGTGGTCGACAACCCCGCGATCTACGAGC
>JBFKIN010000006.1:0-24440 GCA_041632255.1 Oceanococcus sp.
ACCGCTTTCCACATGGCTGACCAGGGCCCCGGTGGCATGATCCAGACCGAAGCTTTCTGCCAAGGCTCCATCGACCTGCTGGATCACCACCCCGAGCCAGCCTCTGCGCACCCGTCCGTGCTCACGCAGCTGCCGGATGACATTGACCGCGGTGGCCGAGGGAATGGCGAATGACAGGCCCATGTAGCCGCCAGTCTGGCTGAAAATCTGGGAGTTGATACCCACCACTTCGCCCTTGAGGTTGAACAGGGGCCCACCCGAGTTGCCCGGGTTGATGGCGACATCCGTCTGCAAGAAGGGCACATACTGCTCGGAGCCCAGCGCTCGTCGCTTGCCAGATACGATACCGGCGGTGACCGTCTGCTCGAAACCGAAAGGCGAACCGATGGCCAGCACCCACTCACCGACCCGGAGCCTGTCCGAATCACCGAAGCGCAACACCGGAAGATCGTCCGCCTCGATCTGCAGGAGCGCCAGATCGCTGGCCTTGTCCCGACCGACAAGCTTGGCCTTGAACTGCCGCTGGTCAGCCAGAGTCACGATGATTTCATCGGCCTCGGCAATCACATGATTGTTCGTGAGGATTTCCCCATCCTCGCTGAGGATGAAGCCCGAGCCCAGGGACCGGTGTGGCTGCTGCCGCGGCGCAGGCTCCTCCTCGCCGGGCTCCACGAAATCCCTGAACCACTCGAACAGCGGCGGCGATGGCCGATCCTTTTCGACGGCGAGTTCGCCCGTGCCGCTGATGTTCACGATTGCCGGTGCCGCATCCTCGACCAGTGTCGTGAAGTCCGGCAGACGCGCTTCCTTCTCGCATCCCAGCAGCAGGCCCAGGGCCAGGCCGGGGACCATCCATCGCAGGGCACTAGTCAAGACTGCACTCCCATTGAGCAGGTGTAATGCGCCGCAGAAGGCGCGGTTTGAGTTGCTGGCTCAGCAGCCGTTCCCGCAGACCCGGTGCAGCCCACATGGAGAGGACCAGACCGGCACCACCGCTGAGCGCCACCAGGACATCGGATGCGCCCAGTGCAGTCGCCACGCCGGCGCATGCCAGCAAGGCCAACAGTGGCAGACCGTAGGTCAGCAGGGTCACACGCAGGAATACGCCGTCATCCAGACCGAGGACTGCGTGCTGGCCGGGTTCAAGGTCTAGGCCGGCATCCGCGAGCCTGAGGCCTTCGAGACGGCGCTGCACGAGCTTGCCGAACACGCCGCCACCGCAGCCTTCGCCGGCATCACAGCGGGCGCAGCCGGTCGCACTGGCAGCGGTGACCGTGACCCAGACGCCTTCGCGCCCGGTCACGCGCACGAGATTCTGGATCACGGTTGAACGGGGACGGAAACCTGCTGGAGATTATCGCCGAAAAAGCGAACGGTCGCCTGCGGGACCTCGCCCACCACGGTGATGTGGTGCGCGTCTTTCATGATGCCGTAGGCATTGACGCCCCCCATGCGGGTCAGCCCCTGCAGCGCCGCTTCCGGAATCTGCTGGGCGGTCGCGAAGACGGACACGGAGGCCAGGCCATCGGTGTAAAGCATCTGCAACACCGGGCTGTCGAAGCCGGGCCAATGTCCGAATTCCCGATTCGCCAGGCGGAAGCCGGCTGGCAGGTCGCGCATTTCCCAGAATGCGTCGGCGCCGCGGGCATCTTCCGCCGCCGGCGCCGCCTGGCTCACATGGCGGAAACCTGACACGTCCACGCCCGCCTCGAACAGTTCGCTATCCAGGCTTGCCGGAAATTCGATATGGGTGAAGATCACTTGCTCCAGCAGTTCACCGCCCTCGCCGATCAGGCGAATATCCAGCGGCACCGCGGTGTCCTGATCCAGGCAAACCTGATAGCTGTATCGGTAGATGTCGCGGGCGCGAATGTGGATTTCCCGGCAACTGCGACCGGCAACCCGGGCATCGTGGGTAAATTCGATCAGCTCGTAATGGCTGTTCAGCTTTTCGAAAGCAGCCCGCGGCAATTTGGGCAGCAAGCCGCGCAGGCCAAGATCGTCCGTCAGCACCGCCTTCTGCTCCGGCAGGATGCAGATGACATTATCTGCCTGGCGCAGGATTTCCCGCTGCTGTCCGGACAGAGAATACATCCGCTCCCATTCGCGGCCGTCGGCAAAGCGATGATAGATGCGCAGGGATTCGAGCTGATCGCCGTTGCGATAGACAGCGGTGCCCTCGTAAGTCGATTGACGCACCGCCTCGCTCATGCGCTGCAACCATTCCAGGGCATCGGCGGAAGCCACTGGCGGGATTACGGTCGCCAGCAGAAAGGCCAGCAGCCTGGACATTAACGGCGCGACTCTTCGCTTTGCTGCTGCGGACTCGCGGCGACGCGCGCATAACCC
The DNA here is from genome assembly GCA_041632255.1 of Oceanococcus sp. Taxonomy (GTDB): domain Bacteria; phylum Pseudomonadota; class Gammaproteobacteria; order Nevskiales; family Oceanococcaceae; genus Oceanococcus. The sequence goes on from JBFKIN010000006.1 coordinate 2,350, forward strand.
AGCGATCCGGACAGCGCGCTGCCGCCGCCATTGCGCGCATGATTGATCAGGAAAGTATTGAGTTGCTGCCGCTGCAGGGCCGCCGATGAAGACACCGGCTGCGTGCCGGCCGGCACATCGGCGCTGCCCCATTGGGCGACCAGCGGCCGGCTCTTTTCCGGCGTCGCGATAACCAGTTCGCGCGTGGTCACGACATTGGCGCCAACGGTCTGCGCGACCGGCTGCGCAGCCGTGGCGCTGGCCACCTGAGCCCGCGACTCACCATCGTCAAAAGGCTGCGAGGGTTTGATCACAAATACCGCTACCATCGCCATGGATGCCGCCAGTGCCAGCCCTGTGGCCGGCACCTTCCAGTCATTGCCGGGGCGCCGGGCAGCGCGCAGCGGGACAACGGTCGGCGGCGTCTTGGCTGCCGCGACTTCCTGCGCCAGCGCCTGCCGCACACCGGCAGCCAGGTCAGGGCACACGGTGCGTTGCCGCCCCGTCGTCAGCAAGGATGCCGCCAGGGACTGGCGACAGGCCCTCGCCCGCGCGTCGTGGCATTCCAACTGGCTCAGCAGTTCATCCACCTCAGCCGCGGACAATTCCTCGTCCAGGAAGGCGCAAATCAAATCCTTGTGCTCGGACTGCTCGCTCATTGACTAAATTTGCTCCAGCAAGGGTTTGAGTTTCTCATCAATGGCCGCCCGGGCCCGGAAGATGCGGGAACGTACGGTCCCGACGGGGCAATCCATTGCGTTGGCGATGTCTTCATAGCTCAATCCGTCGAACTCGCGCAAGGAGATGGCGGTTCTCAGGTCCACCGGCAGGGCATCGATCGTGTCCGTGACCACCTTGCGAATTTCATCGCTGAGAAGGCTCGACTCCGGCGTCGTATTGTCGCTTAGATGCTCGGTATGACCGTAAAGTTCAGCATCCGCCACATCAATGTCCTGGCCTGCGGGGCGACGCTTGCGCGAAACCAGATGGTTCTTCGCCGTGTTGACGGCGATACGGTACAACCATGTGTAAAAGGCGCTTTGACCGCGGAAGTTTGGCAGCGCCCGATAAGCCTTGATGAAAGCTTCCTGGGCGACATCCTGCGCATCGGCGTCGCTGACAAGTCGGGAGACAAGCTGGATGACGCGCTGCTGGTACTTGATCACCAGAGCATCAAATGCCCGGCTGTCACCGCCCTGCGCACGTTCGACCAATGCCTGGTCGATATCCTTCTCCGCCATACGAGCCGTCACCGATGCTGCGGCCTCCCCATTGCGGATCTCGGCGGGGGCCGTCATATTCCCCTTCTGGCGTTGTCCGTGCCGCTTGGCCGGCCGGGCAACGGTTGTTTGTTGGTCGCCCGCAAGTGTATCAGCCTGCCCTGAACCGCTGCGCAGCTTTTCTTCTAACCGGGTTGTACCCGATGTGCCGGGCAAGCCCGGGATGCCCAGGTAACCCCAGCTATTGACCCCAATTGACATGGTGCTCAGTGACTCCCGAGTTTTGATTGTTGGCAGCGGCGCCGCTGGCCTGACTGCGGCCTTGCGTCTGGCCGAGGCTGGTATTCAGAGCCTCGTGATCGCAAAAGGTTCCCTGGAGGAAGGCTCAACTTTTCACGCCCAGGGTGGTATTTCCGCAGTGCTGTCCGAGCGCGACTCCTACGACGCGCACATCGCGGACACCCTCAATGCCGGAGCCGGCCTGTGTGACCCGGCCGCGGTGCGCTTCACCGTGGAACGCGGGCCCCAGGCCATTGACTGGCTGGTCAACAAGGGCGTGCCCTTTACCCGCCAGCCTGCGGATGGCCAGTTTCATCTGACCCGGGAGGGCGGCCACAGCCATCGCCGGGTGATTCATGCCGCAGATGCCACGGGGCGGGCAGTCGAAACGACCCTGGCCGGCCTGGCGCGTGCCAACCCCCACATCGAACTGCTGGAACACCGGCTCGCCATCGACCTGATCCTGGATGAAGCGCGCTGCATCGGCGTTTACGCACTGGACATGCGCAGCCAGCAGGTCGAGTCGCTGTCGGGCCGGGCGGTGATTCTGGCCACCGGCGGCGCCAACATGGCCTACCTGTATTCCAGCAATCCACGGGGTGCCAGTGGCGACGGCATCGCCATGGCCTGGCGGGCCGGCTGCTGCATCGCAAACATGGAGTTCATGCAATTCCACCCCACCTGCCTGTTTCACCCGCAGGCCCACTCCTTCCTGATTTCCGAAGCGGTGCGCGGCGAAGGCGGACACCTGCTCCTGCCCGATGGCACCCGCTTCATGCCGCGCTTCGATGAGCGCGCCGAACTGGCTCCGCGCGACATCGTCGCCCGCGCCATCGATCACGAAATGAAGCGTCTGGGCCTGGATCATGTCTATCTGGACATCAGCCACAAGCCACGCGACTTCATTCGGGAATCCTTTCCCAACATCTACGCGCGCTGCCTGGAACTGGGCCTGAACATGAGCCGCGAACCGCTGCCGGTGGTGCCGGCAGCCCACTACACCTGTGGGGGGGTGCGCACGGACCTCAACGGCGCCACCGATGTGTCCTGTCTTTACGCCATCGGCGAGACCGCCTGCACCGGCCTGCACGGGGCGAACCGCATGGCCAGCAATTCTCTGCTGGAATGCCTGGTCTTTGCCCAGGCCGCGGCAGACCACATCGCCCAGACACAACCGCCTCCGCCCGCCACGGCGCTACCGCACTGGGACGAAAGCCGGGTGACGGACTCGGACGAGGAAATCGTGGTGGCCCACAACTGGAATGAAATCCGCCGCTTCATGTGGGACTACGTGGGCATCGTGCGCACCAACAAGCGCCTCGAGCGAGCGGCGCACCGCATCGAGGTGCTCAAGCAGGAAATCAACGAGTACTACGGCAATTTCCGCGTCACTCCCGATCTGATCGAATTGCGCAATCTGTCGGTGGTGGCGGAACTCATCATCCGCTCCGCCCGGTGCCGCAAGGAGTCCCGGGGCCTGCACTACAACCTGGACCACCCTGACCTGCTCGACGAGGCACACCCTACGCTGCTGCAGGCGGAGCGGAACCTCTCGAAAGACTAAGCCAGCCGGCCGCCGGCCAGGCCTGACTGCTAGAGCGCCTCGCGAAAGCGCTCGAAGATCACCGAAACCTGCGGCGGCGCAGGCATCCGGCGCAGGCAGATGGCATAGATGTCCGGGTCATCCATCTCGACCACGGCCTGAAAGGCGGCTCGCTCGGCATCGTCAGCCTGCGCGTAATGCCGATCGAGGTAGGTCTCGAACAGCACGTCCAGTTCCTTCATGCCGCGGCGGCAACGCCAACGCAGGCGCGACAGTTCCGACACCTAGATCTGCCGCTCGAGCAGCATCTTCTTGGTCTCGGCAATTGCCTGCCCCGGATTCAGACCTTTCGGGCAGGTATTGGTGCAGTTCATGATCGTATGGCAACGGTACAGCTTGAAGGGATCTTCGAGCATGTCCAGTCGCTCTCCGGTCGCTTCGTCGCGTGAATCGGCCAGCCAGCGGTAGGCCTGAAGCAGAATGGCCGGCCCGAGGTACTTGTCACCGTTCCACCAGTAACTGGGGCAGGAGGTTGAGCAGCAGGCGCACAGGATGCATTCGTAAAGCCCATCCAGCTTGGCCCGCTCTTCCTTGGTCTGCAGCCGCTCGCGGCTCGGATTGGCGGTGTCCGTCTTGATCCAGGGTTCGATCGAGGCGTACTGGGCGTAGAAATGGGTCAGATCGGGCACCAGATCCTTGACCACCGGCATGTGCGGCAGCGGGTAGATGCGGATCTCTCCCTCGAAATCGGCAATCGCCTTGGTGCAGGCCAGGGTGTTCGAGCCGCCCATCTTGTCGCCGATGTTCATCGAACAGGAGCCGCAGATGCCCTCGCGGCAGGAGCGCCGGAAGGTCAGGGTCGGATCCATCTCGTTCTTGATCTTGATCAAGGCGTCCAGGACCATCGGACCGCAATTGCCCACGTCCACGTCATAGGTGTCGGTGCGCGGCGTTTCGCCCGAATCCGGATCGTAGCGGTAAATCTTGAAGCGCCGCACCTTGGTGGCACCGGCTGGCGCCGCGAAGTGCTTGCCTTGCTTGATCTTGGAGTTCTTGGGCAGGGTGAATTGAGCCATGACTAATCCTTAGTAGACGCGCTTCTTCGGCGGCACCACCTCGACCTCGTCGGTCATGGTGTACATATGCACCGGGCGGTAGTCGATCTTGACCTCCTTCGCACCGGTGCGCCAGGCCAGGGTGTGCTTCATCCAGTTTTCGTCGTCGCGCTCGGGGAAGTCCTCGCGCGCCTGGGCGCCGCGGCTTTCCTCGCGGTTCAGGGCCGACGTGATGGTGACCAGGGCCTGGCCAAGCAGGTTGTCCAGTTCCAGCGTCTCGACCAGATCAGTGTTCCAGATCATCGACCGGTCGGACACGCCGACTTCCTCGAAGGAATCGATCACCTCGTGCAGCTTGTCGATGCCCTCAGAAATAATTTCACCGGTGCGGAAGACCGCGCAGTGGGCCTGCATGGTCTTCTGCATGGCCAGCCGCACATCGGCCGTCGGCCTGCTGCCCTTGGCATGGCGGAAGCCGTCCAGGCGGGACAGGATCTTCTCTTCGGCCTCCTTGGGCACCTGCCGCACCGGCTTGCCCGGAGTGATCGTCTCGGCGCAATGCTTGGCCGCAGCGCGGCCGAAGACCACGAGGTCGAGCAGCGAGTTCGACCCGAGGCGATTGGCACCGTGCACCGAGACGCAGGCGTTCTCACCGACGGCCATCAGACCGGGCACGACGGCGTCCGGATTGCCGTCACGCAGGGTGACCACGTCGCCGTTGAAGTTGGCCGGGGTCCCGCCCATGTTGTAGTGCACGGTCGGGATCACCGGAATCGGTTCCTTCGAAACGTCCACCCCGGCGAAAATTTCGGCCGACTCGGCGATGCCTGGCAAACGCTCGTTGATGACCTCCGGCCCCAGGTGCTCCAGGTGCAGGAAGATGTGGTCGGACTCGGGCCCGACACCTCGACCCTCGCGAATCTCCATCGACATGGAGCGGGACACCACGTCACGCGAAGCGAGATCCTTGGCATTGGGCGCGTAACGCTCCATGAAACGCTCGCCATTGGCATTGCGCAGGATGCCGCCTTCACCGCGCACGCCTTCGGTGATCAGGCAGCCGGCACCGTAGATACCGGTGGGATGGAACTGGACGAACTCCATGTCCTGGACCGGCAGGCCGGCGCGCAGCACCATGCCGTTGCCGTCACCTGTGCAGGTATGAGCGGAGGTGCAGGAGAAATAGGCACGGCCGTAGCCACCGGCGGCCAGGATGGTCTTCTGGGCGCGGAAGCGATGCAGTTCGCCAGTGGCCAGATCCCAGGCCAGCACGCCCAGGCATTCGCCGTCGTCGCTCATCAGCAGGTCGATGGCGAAATATTCGATGAAGAACTCGGCCTTGTGCTTGAGCGCCTGCTGGTAAAGGGCGTGCAGCATGGCGTGTCCGGTACGGTCGGCAGCCGCGCAGGTCCGCTGGGCCGTGCCCTCGCCGAAATGCGTGGTCATGCCACCGAAAGGACGCTGGTAGATCCGCCCATCCTCGGTCCGCGAGAAGGGCACGCCATCATGCTCCAGTTCAATGATGGCGGGAATCGCCTCACGACACATGTACTCGATTGCATCCTGGTCGCCGAGCCAGTCGGACCCCTTGACCGTGTCGTACATGTGCCAACGCCAGTCGTCCTCGCCCATATTGCCGAGCGCGGCGGAAACCCCGCCCTGCGCCGCCACCGTGTGGCTGCGGGTGGGGAACACTTTGGTGATGCAGGCGGTAGACAGACCGGCCTGGGACAGGCCGCGCACGGCGCGCAGGCCTGCGCCGCCGGCGCCCACGACGACGACATCGTAGACGTGATCGGTAATCGGATAACTCGAACTCATGTTCTTTCCTTGCGCCGGGGGCTTACTGGCCGAAGGCCACTTTCAGGACGGAGAAGATGCTCAGGGCAGCCAGAGCCAGATGGGCGAATTTCATCAACACCAGGCTGGCGAGCTTGCTGAACTCACCGTGGACGTAATCCTCGATCACGACCTGAACGCCGAGCATGGAGTGATAGAACATGGCCGCAAGCAGCAGGATCATGGTGACCGCCGTCAACGGCTGGGACAGCCACGCGACAGCCTCGGCATGCGACTCGCCGGAAACGCTGACCAGGCCATACACCAGCCACAGGCACAGTGGCGCCAGGGCGATGGCCGTCAGGCGCTGCATCCACCAGTGATGCACGCCACTCTTGGCGGAACCCAGGCCGCGGGCCCGCCCCAGGGGACTGCGAAGACTCATCGGCGGCTCCTAGATCAGGGCGGCGATCCAGCAGATCGCCGTCAAAGCAAATGAAGCGCCCAGCATGACCCAGCCGCCGCGATAGACGCTGTCGATGTCCAGTTGCCGGCCGGAATCCCAGATCAGGTGCCGGATACCGTTACACAGGTGATAGAACAGCGCGTAGCTCCAGCCGAACAGGATCAGCTGCCCGAAAAAGGAACCGTAAAAGGCCTGCACGGCCGCGTAGGCTTCGGCTCCGCTGGCAATGGCCAGGAGCCAGCAGGCCAGGCCAAGCAGGCCGAGAGCCAGCACGACGCCGGTGCCGCGATGCAGGATGGACAAAACGGACGTCAATTGCGGCCGGTAAACCTGCAAGTGCGGCGAAAGTGGCCGCCCGCCGGTATCGATAGCCATGCTAGCTCCCTTTGTTCAGTATGACCGGCGCGCCGCCGGCTAGAAATCGATGCAGCGTCCCTTACGTTCCCAATCGCCGTAACGGGTCGGCTCCGGGCCGGCGGGACCGCCGATCTCGACAGGCCGCTTCTTGAGAACCTGATCCAGAGTCTTGATCTGCGGCTCCTCGGCACCCGGCTTGCCGGGATCCGTCGACCGCTGTGTCTTTTGATCTGTCATGAGCCGAGAAATGATAGCCAGCAGCGGCAACTGAGGCAATCGAGGGCGGCTCTGGCGGCTGCCCGCCACCCCCGCTACGATGACGGCCCATGGACTCTCAAAGCCTACAGACCGAATTGCTTTCCAGGCCGGCGACGACCTCCCCCCTGCCCCTGGCCCTGCTGCTGGCCAGCGGCGCGGATGCGGAAAGCTTCCTGCAAGGACAGCTGACCCTGGACCTGCGCAGCCTGGAGCCGCGCCAGCAACGGCTGACGGCCTGGTGCAATGCCAAGGGTCGGGTCTGGGCCGTCCTGCGCATCCTGCGCTGCGCAGAAGGTTTCGCGCTGCTCCTGCCGCAGGATCAGGCGGAGGCCTTCGAGCGCCGCATCCGCATGTTTGTGCTGCGCGCGCAGGTCGAGTTCTCCCGACGCAATGTGGTCGTGCAGGGCCACATCCGGCCGGATGAAACCCTGGAGTGGCGCACGGACGGGGATGACTGGTGGCTACCAATCGGCCCGGAACAGGCCCTGTCGCTTCGCCGCCAGCCCACCCCGTCACCGAAAGAAGATGCCGACGCCCGCTTCAGAACCCTGCGGCTTCTGGCTGGCGAGCCGCAAATCAGCGCGGCCACCCAGGAGAAATTCCTGCCCCAGTCACTGGGCCTGGGCGAACTGGGCGGCCTGCACTTCAACAAGGGCTGCTACGTCGGCCAGGAAATCGTCGCCCGGGTGCATTACCGCGGCCGCGCCCCGCAGCGTCTGGTCACCCTGATCAATCCGCAGGACGCGCAGCTGGACGGCAAGTTCCTGCTGGACGAAGCCTGCGTTGGGGGGCACAGGGTGGTGCAAGCGGTGGAGCACATCAGCGGGGATTCAGCGGCCTGAAAGGCCGCCCGGAACCAACCGGCCCAGCGCCAAGCTGCCGAAAGCTCAGGCTTCCGGCCGCAACTGAGGGAACAGCAACACTTCGCGTATCGAGGCCGAGTCCGTGAGCAGCATGGCCAGACGATCAATGCCGATGCCCTCGCCCGCCGTTGGCGGCATGCCGTACTCCAGGGCGCGGACGTAGTCGGCGTCGTAGAACATCGCCTCGTCATCGCCTGCGTCCTTGGCCGCCACCTGGGCCTGGAAACGCGCAGCCTGGTCCTCGGCATCGTTGAGCTCGGAGAAGCCGTTGGCGATCTCGCGCCCCGCGATGATCAGCTCGAATCGATCCGTCAGGCCCGGATCCTCATCGCTGGCGCGTGACAGCGGTGAGACCTCTGCCGGGTAGCCGGTAATGAAGGTCGGCTGGATGAGCTGGTGTTCGACGCTTGCCTCGAAGATCTCGGTCAGCAGCGTGCCCGGCCCCATGTCCGCAGCGTCGATCTTCAACTCTTCAGCATAGCGGCGCAGCGCCTCGACATCGGCCAGATCGGCTGCGCTGAGCGCCGGATTGTGTGCCAGCACCGCCTCGGCCATGCTCAGGCGCGCAAACGGGGCGCCGAAATCCAGGCTCTGGCCCTGATATTCGAAACGGGTGTCGCCCTTGACCTGCCGGGCCAGAAGACGAAACAGTTCCTCGGTCAGATCCATCAATTCGTGGTAATCGGCGTAGGCCTGATAGAACTCCAGCATGGTGAACTCGGGGTTATGCCGGGTCGACACACCCTCGTTGCGGAAGTTGCGATTGATTTCATAGACCCGCTCGAAGCCGCCCACCACCAGGCGCTTGAGATAAAGCTCCGGTGCCACGCGCAGGTAGAAGTCCCGGTCCAGCGCGTTGTAGTGAGTCACGAAGGGGCGTGCCGTCGCGCCGCCGGGAATCGCCTGCAGCATCGGCGTTTCCACCTCGAGAAAGTCCCGCGCATCGAAAAAGTCGCGCATGGCCCGAATGATGCGGCTACGGGTGCGGAAGATCTCGCGCACCTCGGGGTTCATCGTCAGATCGACATAGCGCTGCCGGTAGCGTGCCTCGGTGTCGGTCAGGCCGGCCCACTTTTCCGGCAGGGGCCGCAGCGACTTGGTCAGCAGTTCGAGCTGCGTCACCCGCACCGACAGCTCGCCAGCCTTGGTCCGGAACAGCTCGCCACTGGCGCCGAGGATGTCACCCACATCATGGCCCTTGAAGGCCTGATAGGCCTCCTGGCCCAGGACGTCGCGCTGCAGGAACAGCTGGATACGGCCGCTACGATCCTGAAGCGTGGCGAAGCTGGCCTTGCCCATGACCCGCTTGAGCAGCATGCGGCCTGCGACCTTGACCGGCAGCGGGTCGCGCTCCAGAGACTCAGCGTCAGCCTCGCCGTGCTTTTCATGCAGGTCGGCGGCCAGGGCGTCCGGCCGGAACTGGTTGGGGAACTTGAAACCCTGCTCGCGCAGCGCGGCCAGTTTCTCGCGCCGCTGCGCGATGAGCTTGTTGTCTTCCATCAGATTCCGATTGTCATTTACAGGCCTTGCTGCAGGCTGGCCGTGAGGAACGGGTCCAGGGCGCCATCCAGCACCGCCTGGGTATTACCGGTCTCGACCCCGGTGCGCAGGTCCTTGATCCGGGACTGGTCCAGCACGTAGGAACGGATCTGGCTGCCCCAGCCGATATCCGACTTGGCATCCTCCACCGCCTGGGCCGAGGCATTGCGCTTCTGCATTTCCAGCTCGTAGAGCTTGGCCTGCAGCTGCTTCATCGCGGTGGCGCGATTCTTGTGCTGCGAACGATCGTTCTGGCACTGCACCACGATGTTGGTGGGCAGATGGGTGATGCGCACGGCGGATTCGGTCCGGTTGACGTGCTGACCGCCGGCCCCGGACGCCCGATACACATCCACCCGCAGGTCGGCCGGATTGATTTCCACCTCGAAGCTGTCATCAATCTCGGGCGCGACAAACACGGCAGCAAATGAGGTGTGACGTCGGGCCCCTGCATCGAAGGGCGACTTGCGCACCAGGCGATGCACGCCGGTCTCCGTGCGCAACCAGCCATAGGCATAGGATCCCTTGAAATGCACGGTGGCGCTCTTGATGCCCGCCACTTCGCCGGCGGAGCATTCGATCAACTCGGGATCGAAGCCCCGGGCCTCGCCCCAACGCAGATACATGCGCAGCAGCATCTCTGCCCAGTCCTGGGCTTCGGTGCCGCCAGAGCCAGCCTGGATATCCAGATAGGCGTTGCTGACGTCATGCTCGCCAGAGAACATCCGGCGAAACTCCAGTTGTTCAACGACCGTGGTGACGGCGGCCACGTCCTGCTCGACATCGGCCAGGACATCGGCATCGTTCTCGTCCACTGCCATCTGCAGCAGTTCCTGGGCGTCGTCCAGTTTGCGCATGGACTCGGCGATCGGCAGCACCTGCTCTTCCAGCCGCGCCTGCTCCCGGCCCAGGGCCTGGGCCCGCTCCGGATCGGACCACAGTTCCGGGTCGGAATGCTCGGCCCGCACTTCCTCCAGCCGCTCGCTCAGGCTGGCGTAGTCAAAGATAGCCCCGCAGCGCGTCTACACGCGCCTGCAGGGCCGTTATGTTCTCCCGAATCTGATTGACTTCCACGGTCGAATTCGCACTGTCAGTGCGCCTTGAAGGGTAAATGGGGATCGCCTGCCCGCCCGAGGCTGAAAAAAGCGGTTTTCCAGCGGCCGGCACCCCGCTATAGTACGCCAGACGCAGGAATTAACGAAGGCCCGCATGCGCCGGGACGGCATGTGGGTTCCGCGAAGTTCAGGGGAGAATGCATTAATGAAGAAGCTCGTGCTTACGTTGGCAGCCGCCTTGGGGACCGTCGGCGTGAGCCAGTCGGCCGTGGCCCAATACGAATATGAAGCCGACGCCAAGGCGGATCTTCGTTTCTATCTGTCGCCGATGGCGACCTACAGTCTGTATGACAGCACCCGCAATTTCGATGACGGTCTGGGCTACCACCTGAGCCTGGGCAAGATCCTGGGCCGTGGTGCGAATATCGAGTTGCACGGCACTTTCGCCGAGGCCGACGGCAAACCGCGCGGCGAAGACCCGGCCATCGACGGCGAACTCACCTCCTACGGCATCAGCGTGCTGCTGTTCCAGGCGCGCCAGAGTTTCCCGCTGTACGGCATTCTCAGTGTCGCCAAAGGTTTCGCCGAAACACCGGACGGCACCATGAAAGCCGAATCCGACCAGTTCGACGCCGGTCTGGGTTACCTGCTCGGTCTGGGCAAATGGCCGCTGATCGGAGAAGGTGCGGCGCTGCGGATCGAGGCACGCTACCGCCTCGACAAGTTCGCGCAATCCGAGGCGGATACCTATGACGCGATTTTCGCGACCGGCCGCGACCGCAGCTACCACGACGGCATTATCGGCGTCGGCCTGTTCCTGCCGCTCGGCGCTGATCCCAACCGCGAGATCGAGCCGGACGAACCGAAAGCGGTCACCCAGATCGTGGTCCCCGCGCAGGATAGCGACGGCGACCAGATCCCGGACGACATGGATGCCTGCCCGGGCACGCCGCCCGGCGCCCAGATCGATGTCCGGGGCTGCGAGCGCGACAGCGACAAGGATGGCGTGGTCAACAGCAAGGATCGTTGCCCGGGCACCCCGGCCGGTCGCCAGGTCGATGCTGACGGCTGCCCGCTTGACGGCGACGGTGACGGCGTGGCCGATGGCGTCGACCAGTGCCCGAACACCCCGCAAGGCCTGCGCGTGCTGGCCGATGGTTGCGCCCTGCGCGGCGACTGCCGGGTGCCGAATGCGGGCCAGCGCATCGATTCGCGCGGCTGCGCGGTCGGCGCCGTGGTGCTGAAAGGAGTCAACTTCGACACCGCCAGTGCTGATCTGACCGCCAACGCGCGGCAGATTCTCGACAGCGTCGCCGCTGCTCTGGTGGGAGTCGACAACATCCGCATCGAAGTGGGCGGCCATACCGATTCGATTGGCGAAACCGCCTACAACCAGAGCCTGTCCGAACGGCGGGCACGTACGGTGCGCCTGTATCTGATCGAAAATGGCGTCCGCGGGGGCATCCTCAGCGCCCGCGGCTACGGTGAAGTGCAGCCGATTGTCTCCAATGAATCCGCGGCCGGCCGGGAAATGAACCGTCGGGTCGAGCTCAAGGTGCTGGAGGATTGATCCGACCGTCTGCAAGCGGTCTGAAAAACGGAAACAAATTCAATTGATTTCGCAGGACGCGGCCAAAATATTTGGTAGACTTCTGCGCTAGGGACACGGATCAACTGCCCGGCCTCAGGCTCGGGGCACTTTCAGGGAGTAATCATGAAGAGAATTTTCGTCAGCTTGATGGCCGCCTCGGCGCTGTACAGCGGCGTTTCAACGGCGGGCGACGGCAGTTTTGATGACCGCATCTACGGCGGCATCATGGTGAACTACATTGAGCCGGAAAATTCCGATGCGAACCGGCAGATCAACATCAGCCGTGACGGCGTCCGTGTCGTACTCGGAAAGCAGATCACCGCCCACTGGGGCCTGGAAGGTTTCGCCAGCTACAACGAATTCGGCCAGTACGGTCCGGTCGACGTCCATTACAAGGAAGGCTCGGTCGGCATCAACGCCCTGTACTATCCGATGGAACGCTGCCCGGGCATCTTCAAGCCCTTCGTCCTCGGCGGCGCCGGCATGGCGATCTACAACAGCGACTACGATTCCGACGCCTTCGTGCAGGCCGGCATCGGCGCATTCTGGAAGCTGAATGATCGCGGCATCTCGATCCGTACCGACGCCTCACTGCGCTACCTGACGAGCGACGGCACCATCGCATCCACCGGCGACGGCCCGATCGAAGGCGTGCTGGGCGCCGGCATCACCGTGCCCTTCGGCCGTGCGCCGAGCTTCGCCGACTGCCCTGTCTGGGAAGGTACGGCTTCGGTGGACGACGTGATGGCGCTGCCCGAGCAGGGCCGCAAGAAAGCGCCGGCTGAAGCCACCGCTCCGGCTACGCCTGCCGCTCCGGCCACCACCGACTCCGACGGTGACGGCGTGGACGACGCCAATGACCGCTGCCCGGGCACTCCGGCCGGCGCCAAGGTCGACGTCAATGGCTGCCCGGTGCCCGAAACGGTCGTGATCTACTTCGCCTTTGACTCCGCGGACCTCAATGCCGCCGCCAAGGGTGCCCTGGATCGTGTCGCGACCAGCCTCAGCGACAAGACATTCGTGGTTGCGATCGCGAACGGTCATGCCGATCACACGGGCACCGAGGAGTACAACATGGGCCTGTCCCAGCGGCGTGCCGACTCCGTGGCGAACTACCTGATCTCGAAGGGTGTCGCCGCCAGCCAGATCCGCACCCGCGCCTACGGCGAATCGCGCCCGGCGGCGGACAACAGCACGGCCCTGGGCCGCGCCAAGAACCGCCGGGTCGAGATCAACCTGCTTCGGCAGTAAGCTCTCAAGGCATTCCAAAAGCCCCGCTTCGGCGGGGCTTTTTTTATGTCCGATATAGTCGGTACTGCCGTGCAGCTTTGGCACGGCTGACAAAGGACGCCGCGCGCGAATTCAGGGCCCATACCCCAAATGCAGGAAGCCGCCTGTCGTGGTTTCCCGTGTCATTGCCTCTGAATCCGCACAGGACCGCTTATGAACTGGTACACCGGCGACGCCACCTTCGACACCGTGCTGACAATAGGCCTCGCCTTCGCCCTGCTGACCATCATCGGTGGCGCGCTGTCACCGCAGACACCCTACGGGCGCTTTGGTCATGACCGATGGGGCGTCGCCCTGAATCCGAAATTCGGCTGGTGGCTGATGGAGATCCCGGCCACCGTCGTGTTTTTGTGGTTCTTCCTGCGCAGTTCCGGTGCCTGGCAGCCCATGGCCCTGATACTGGCGGCGGTCTGGCTCATCCACTATGGCAACCGGGGCTGGTTTTTCCCGCTGTCGATCCGGGTGGCCCCGGGGCGCAAGAGCAGTTTCAGCATCAGCATCGTGCTGTCCGGCATGTTCGTCACTGCCATCCACGCCTACCTCAACGCGACCTGGTTCACCCGCCTGGGTGAACACCTGACGGTGGCCTGGCTGTCTGACCCACGTTTCTGGATCGGCCTGCTGGTCTACTACAGTGGCTTCGCCCTGATCCTGCATTCCGAATGGGTGGTCCGCAATCTGCGGCCCAAAAAGCACCCGGCCGATGGCAGCGCGCCGGCATACCGCATTCCCTATGGTGGGGGCTACCGCTATGTGTCCAGCCCGACGTATCTGGGCGAACTGACGGCCTGGGCCGGTTTTTCGATCATGACCTGGGGCCTGCCCGGCGTGATGATCTTTCTGATTTCGGCGGGCAATCTGATACCTCGGGCCCTGGCGACCCAGAAATGGTATGAGGAGAAATTTCCCGATTATCCGAGCGACCGCAAAGCCATAATCCCCTATGTTCTCTGAAGAACAGCTGCTCGCTACGGCCAAGGCCTCGCCTGCGGCCGTGGCCCGACATGACAAGGCCGCGTGGCTGGACCTGTTCAGCGCGGATGCCGAGGTCCATGATCCCGTGGGTTCCCGTCCGCACGCCGGGCGGGCGGCGCTGGAGCGCTTCTACGAAACCTTCATCGCCCCGAACGACATCCGCTTCGAGGTCGAGCACGACATCATCTGTGGCCAGACCGTCGTGCGGGATCTGGTGATCCGGACCCGCATGGGCGGGACCGCGCTGACGGTCGGCGTCCCCCTCTTCATCCGTTACGAGATTGTCGAGCAGGGCGGCGAACCCAGGGTTCGCCGTCTGTATGCTCACTGGGAACTGCTGTCGATGATGGGGGGCCAGGTGTTTTCGAGCGGCATCGCCACCGGTTTGCTTGCCCTGATCCGGCTCAGCGGCAACATGCTGCGCCAGCAGGGCCTGCGCGGCGCGCTGGGCTTCTCCCGCGCTTTCGGCGGTGTGGGTCGTGCGGCGCGTGCCTGCGCCGGGGAAACGCTTGATGCCCTGGCGGCGGGCGATGATCTGAGGGCCAGCGCCTGTCTGAGCCCCGACTGCACCATCGTGAATGGTCTTGAACCGGTCGCTCTGGCTGCACTCGCACAGGAACTGAAGGGCCTGCGCTGGAGCAAGCTGTTGCTGGGCGGTCATCAGGCCTGTGCCCGTCTCGACTGCAATGGCCGCACTGCCGTCGCCCTGCTGGATTTCGCGGCTGACGGCCGCCACGTCAAGCGGCTGCGCATTTACCGGGATGCTCCGGCACCATCTGCAGGGCGGATGCCGTCCTCGGGGTAGAATGCGGCTTTTTCGGATCGCGCCATGTCCACCGAGATTTCCGATCGTGCCAAGGCCATGCTGGACAGCCGCTTCCTCGAGCAGGCGCGCCAGGATGGCGCCGAAGCCCAGGTGGACAGCGAACTGGATGACAAGATCGCCCATCTCAGGGGCGGTTCCGAGGTCATCAGCCGGATGCGAGAACTCAGCCGTCAGGCGGCCGGCCTTTGGCGCGAGCGTGGCTCGCTCAGCGGCAAGCATCTGGTCTACCTGACCGCCGGCCTGCTGTATTTCATCAGCCCGGTTGATGCGGTCACCGATATCATTCCGGTACTGGGCTACGTCGATGACGTGGCCGTTCTGGCCTGGATCCTGTCCCAGATCCGCCCGGCCGCCCAGAAGCTGAAAGACTCCGCCATCCAGTTGCGCGACGACACGGTCGAGCAGGCCACGGACCGCCTGGTGGACAAGGGCCGGATCGCCCTCGACGAGGTGGTCGACCAGCGTACCGAGGACCTGATCCATCGGCTGGACAGCGCCGCGGACGAGGTTCTTCAGCGCTCCGTCACTGCCGTGGTCATTGGCCTGTGGGGCACCAGCACTGCAGCCGCCCTGTCGCTGGCGGTCAGCCTCCTCAGCGGCGGCTACACGCAGCAGTGGCTGGCCTATATCGGCATCACGACCCTGCTGGTACTGGCCTGGAACATCAGCGTCGCGCTGATCTTTTTGCGCCGCTACCGGGAACTGGACCAACGCTGGCAGCAGGCCCTGCCCCGCATCATCGGCGCCCGGCTCGCACGCTGGAAGCATGTGCTGGCGGTCGGCCTGCCCCTGCTGACCCTGATCGGGCTGGCCGGGGCCCATCTGATACTGCACTGATGCCGCGCGCCCTGATCGCGGGAGCCGGCATCGGCGGTCTCTCCTGTGGCATAGCCCTGGCCCGCGCCGGCTGGCAGGTACAGATCTTCGAACAGGCCGCCAACCTGTCAGAAATCGGCGCCGGCGTGCAGCTTGGACCCAACGCCACCCGCATCCTCGACCACTGGAACCTCCTGCCTGCTCTGCGCCAGAGCGCATTCAAGCCCGCGGCGCTCTGTGCGCGGGACTGGCGCAGCGGCCAGGTCCTGAATCGCAGTCCACTGAACGCGGATCCGGCGGCCGCCGGGGGCTCTCCCTACCTGCAACTGCACCGGGCTGATCTGCAGGCTGTGCTGCGCAGCGCCCTGGAGAGCCTCGCCGGGGCCCAGCTGCTGCTCGATCACCCCGTGGACGGCGTGGACCCGGATACGGCCTCGCTAAGCTGCGGTGGCCGCATCTTTCGCGGCGACCTGGTGGTCGGCGCGGACGGGATACGATCCACCTTGCGTCATCTGCTTTTCTCTGATTCGGCCACCCGCTACACGGGTCAGAGCGCCTGGCGACTGATGCTGCCGGCCAATCGGCTGCCCGCCGGCCTGATCCCTCCGGAAACAAGCCTGTGGATGGGGCCGGGTCGCCACCTGGTGCATTACTACGTGCGCGGCGGACAGCTGGTCAACGTGGTCGGTGTGGTGGAGCAACCCGACTGGACCCCGGCCAACTGGGTCGAAGCGGCGGATTTCGCGGAATTGCAGGCTGACTTCCGTGGTGCGCACCCGGACATACAGGCCCTGATCGCGGCGGCCGAAAGCCTGCCCTGTTACCGATGGGCTCTGCATGATCGCGCCCCCATGCCGCAGTGGTATCGCGCGCGAGCCCTTCTTCTCGGCGATGCCTGCCACCCCACCCTGCCCTTTCTCGCCCAGGGTGCGGCGATGGCGATCGAGGATGCCGCCGTGCTGGCGGGTGAACTGGCCCGGAGCGCCGACATCCAGGCAGCGCTGCAACGCTACCAGGAGCGACGGCAGCCGCGCACCCGCTGGGTCCAGCAGGCCTCTCGCCGCAACGCCCGGATTTTCCACCTGCGCGGTGTCGCGGCGGGACTGCGCAACTGGACCATGCGGCACGGCCTGGCCGGGCCAGGCCGACTGACGCGGCGACTGTATGAGCATGACGTCCTGCACCCGGGCGCTCGGGACTGAGCGAGGGAATCGCCCTTTGCGGCGCCCGGCGAGGCTTCAGCCAGGCCGCTCCGCTGCAACGTTGCGCCCGGAATCGCGCAGGGTGAAGGGCGTGAAATCGGTGCCGACATCGTAGGTATCGACCCCTTCCGCCCGCTTCAGCCAGCCGACGACCAGATAAGTCACCGGCGTGAACAGGACTTCCACCGCCACCTTGAAGCAGAAATTGAAAGCCGTCACGGCCAGCAGGGTGTCGGTGTTCCAGATCCCGTAGAAGGCCAGCGGATAGAAGATCATGGAATCCGCGCCCTGACCGACGATGGTCGAACCGATGGTGCGCATCCACAGATGCCGGCCCCGGGTCCACAGCTTCATCTTGGCCAGCACGTAGGAATTCACGAAATCACCCACCCAGTAGCCCAGCATGCTGGCGCAGACGATGCGGAAGGTGGTCCCGAAAGTGGTTTCCAGCGCCGGCTGCAGCACCGCATTGTAGGGCTCGGAAGGACTGGCCGGTATGTGGATGACGATCCAGGCCATGGCGCTGGCAAACAGCATCATCCCGAAACCTGCCCAGATCGCGCGCCGGGCCCGCGCGTAGCCGTAAACCTCGGTCAGCACGTCGCCAAAGATGTAGCTGACGGGGAAGAACAGATTGCCGGCACCGAAGGCCACCAGTCCCAGCAGGGGAAGCTCCAGCTCTGCCACCTTGCCCGGCCCGATCAGGTTGGAGCACAGCAGTACGCCAACCATGCCGGCGACCAGAAAGTCGTAATAGCGGTAAGCATTCATGATCAGGACCTTGGCGTGCCGCGCTGCTTCAGGATCCAGTCGTCCACCCGGCGCTCAAGCAGCGACAACGGCAGTGCACCGCCTCCCAGCACCGTGTCATGAAATCCTCGAATATCGAAGCCTGGACCCAGCGCCTCGCGCGCCTTTCGGCGCAGTTCCTGGATCCTCAGCATGCCGATCTTGTAACTGGTGGCCTGCCCCGGCCACACCAGATATCGGCGCACCTCGGAACGCACCGCCGCCTCGGGAATCGCCGAATTGGCCAGAAAAAAGTCCACCGCCTGCTGTTCGTTCCAGCCCAGGGCGTGCAGCCCGGTATCCACGACCAGGCGAATGGCCCGCCACATCTCGGCGTTCAGGTGCCCCATGCGATTGTAAGGGTCAACGTAAGCGCCCATCTCCCCGGCCAGCGCCTCGGCGTAGAGCGCCCAGCCCTCCACGTAGACCGTGAAATGGGCCTGGCTGCGAAACTGCGGCAGATCCTGTCGCTCCTGGGCGATGGAGATCTGCATGTGATGACCGGGCAAACCCTCGTGATAGGCGGTGGTTTCCATGTCGATGCGCGAGTAAGCGCTCATGTCCGACAGATGGGCGTAATACACCCCTGGCCGTCCACCATCCGGCGTGCCCGGGAAGTAATGCTGCGCGGCACCGTCGACCTCGCGATAGGCCTCCACCCGCTTGACCTGCAGAGCCGCCTTGGGCAGAAGGCCGAAATAACGGGGTAACTGCGCCTCGATCACGGCGAGAAACGCCCGTGTGTCCGCCAGATACGCCTGACGCCCGGCATCCGTATTCGGGTAGTAGAAGCGGGGGTCTTCGCGCAGAAAGCGGAAAAAGGACGGCAGATCGCCGGTGAAGCCCAGCTCCTGGCGAATCTGCTGCATCTCGCTGCGAATACGGCGGACCTCCGCCAGTCCCAGTTCGTGAATCTGCTGCGCGCTGAGCGATGTGGTGGTCGCGGCCTGCAGCCGCTGGGCGTAAAAGGCCGCACCGCGAGGCAGCGCGCCGGCACCCTGTGCCCGCGGGGCCGCCTTGTCGCGGTCCTGTTCCAGCCATTCGATCAGAGCCAGATAGGTCGGATACAAGGCATCCACCAGCGCCGCGCGCACCTCGCTGCGAAGAACCGCTGCCTGCTCCCTGTCGATCGCGCCAGCGGACAGCAGGCTGGCGATCTTGCCCTGGGCATCGGACCACAGGGCAGCGTCTTCACCGTCGGCTGTAAACGGCGGCCCCGTTACGATCCTGCGCGCCTGCTCGATGGCACCGTCGTAGGCGAAACGCGGCGGCCGGATGCCGTCTTCAGCCGCGGCTTCAGCGCGGTACAGCAATTGCGCCAGAGCCCGGGAAAAGCCGCTGATGCGCAGGATGTAGGCCCGCATATCCGCAGCCGTATCGACCTTGTGGTAGTTGATCAGAAAATCCGCCGGCAGCGTCTGTCGGCCGCCCTCCTGCTCGAACAGGTAGCCATGCCGGCGCCAGGGCGCGGCGTCGCGGGCCTGCTCATACTGATAGACCCAGGCGTCGAAGGACAGGCGCCCTTCCGCGCTGAGGCGAGCGTAGTCAAACTCCTGTCCCAGCCGCTCCACGGAGTCCGCCAGCCAGTCGAGATCCCGCTGCTGGGCGGCCTCGCTCATGTCGTCCACCTGGTCGTACAGCTCCTTTCGCCCGAGATAACTGAGCTGCAGCGGATGGGCACGCAAATACTCTTCGTAACGCTCATCCAGCCAGCGATGCAGGCGCTGTGTTTCCGCCTTCCGCTCCGCTGGCGTGTACTGGGGGACCGGAGGGGGCGCCACGACATCGGGCTGCAGCCAGGAACAGGCGCCAAGGACACCGGCCAGGGCCAGGCCCGACCAGAAAATCATGAACTTCAGCATGGTTTTCGAAACAGTTGACGGGGACGCGCTGCGCAACAAATCACCTGCCAGTCAGCGTCAAAACGGCAAG
Source organism: Oceanococcus sp. (assembly GCA_041632255.1). Taxonomy (GTDB): domain Bacteria; phylum Pseudomonadota; class Gammaproteobacteria; order Nevskiales; family Oceanococcaceae; genus Oceanococcus. The sequence continues at coordinate 22,164 of JBFKIN010000006.1, forward strand.
CTTAGCAGGCCCCGCAGCCGCCTCGCCGCCTGCCGATCAGGAGGGCTGAGGATTGCGTTCGGCGGCCAGATCGCGCACCACCTCGACGGCCTGGCCATTGCTCAAACGCTCGGCGCCGCGCACCGCGACCCGATCTCCCGGAGACAGCTCGCCCTGCACGACGATCCACTCGCCCCGTCCAGGGCCCAGCGTGACCTTGACCTGCTCTGCCGTGCTGTCAGGCGTAATCCGGTACACATACTTGGCCTCCCGACGCAGGACCAGGGCATCGCGCGGGACCAGCAGGGCCTGGTCCAGCAGGGCGGTGGGAAGACGCACGTCGGCGAGTTGCCCTGGCGCCCAGATTTGCGCGGCCTCAGGCGGCAGATCGATCCGTGCCTCGAAGGTCTGCGCCATCCGGTTGCCGTCCGGGATCAGGCTGCGGATCGTGCCCAGCAGGGTGTGACCGGCACCGCTGGCCTCCAGCACATCTCCGGCCTTCAGACGGGAAAGCCAGCTCAGCGGCAGCTGTGCGCGCAGTTCCACCTCACTCACGTTGACAATGCGGGCCAGTTCCTCGCCCTGGGCCACCTCTTCCGCAGCATGACGGTTTTGCGCGGTGACCACCCCGTCAAAGGGCGCCCTGATCGTGGCCCTGGCGATCCTGTCGTCGAGCTGCCGGACCTGGGCGCGGGCGATGTCCAGGTCCGCCCGCGCCAGATCGCGCTGCGCACGAAGGTCATCGAGTTCGACTTCCGTGGCGTAGTCTTCCGCCTTGAGCTCGGTGTAGCGCTGCAAACGGGTGTCCAGATTCTTCAGCTGGACCTGGCTGCGGCGGATGCGAGCCAGCTGTTCTTCACGCTGCAGCACCAGGGGCGTGGCGTCTATCCGGGCCAGATCCTGACCCTCCTGAGCCCACTGGCCGGCTTCCAGAATCCACGCCAGCCGCCCGGCAACCGGCGCACGCAGGAGCAACTCTTCGCGAGCGTAGATCGCCCCAGTCGCCGTCTGCATCGCCTCCACCGCTTCACCCCGCACCACATCCACCGCCACAGGTGCCCTGGGCGCCTGTGCGGTCACCAGTCCGGGCAGCAGCAGGGTCATTGCGACCACGATTTTCAGCATGCCGAGTTTCCTTGTCTTGTTCACTTGACGACCTCTCCGGCGGCCAGCGCACGGCCCGGCGCGGACGCGGCACCCATGCGCAACAGGCTGGGCAGCAGCCACAGGGTCAGCAGGGCCGATACGACCATGCCACCGACGATGATGGTCGCCAGGCCACGATAAATCTCGGCACCCGTTCCTGGCACCAGCATCAGAGGCAGCATCCCGAATATGCTGGTCAAGGTGCTCATGTAGATCGGCCGAGCCCGGTCACGAACCGCCAGCCGCACGGCTTCAGCCCGGTCCTGGCCGTCACGCTCGGCCGCCCGCGTCCTGTCGACCAGCAATATGGAATTGTTCACCACCAGTCCGAGCAGAATGACGAATCCGCTCATGGTCAGCAGATCCATCGACTGGTAACTGAACAGGTTCAGGAGCCAGAGGGCGAGCACCCCGCCGGCGAATGCCAGCGGCATGACCGAAAGCACCAGCAGAGCATCTTTCAGCGATCGGAACATGGCCGTGAGGATCAGCAGCAGGATCATCAACGCATACAGCAGATTATGCGCCATGGATACCAGCGCCTGTTCCAGCCCATCCGCACTGCCGCGATAGCGCACCTCGCCCGCCTCCTTGAGGATGTCTCGGATGACCGGCTCGACCTCGCCCCGAATGCTGTCAATGACATCTTCCAGGGTCATGTCCTCGGGCGGAAAGACGCGCAGGCTGACCGTACGCTGGCCATCGATGCGGCGCAGTTCGCTGGGGCCGACCGCTCGCTCCAGGCGGGCCAGTTCGCCCAGCCGCTGGACGCCGGCATCCGGGGTCGCGATGGGCATGTCGCCCAGCTCCTCCGGACTGCTCCAGGGCGCCGAGCGGACAATCACGTTCATGCGATCGTTGCCGTCAAAATACTCGCCGACGTACAGCCCGTCCGTGTAGGCGCGAACTGCGTTACCCAGGGTGGCGCGGCTGACGCCGGCCTGTGCCAGACGCACGTCATTCGGACGCACGAGAAGTTCCGGCTCTGCCAGGTCGAGGTCCGGCCGGGGCCTCACCGGCACGCCGGGCAGTACTTCCGACAACCTGGCCCGACCGGCGCGGGCCGCATCGAGCAGGCGGCCAAGATCAGCCCCGTGGATATCCACGTCGATGGCGCGGTTGCCGCCGCCGGCAAAGTTCAGGAGTGACCCC